>JBKHAU010000263.1:0-4492 GCA_046542725.1 Opitutales bacterium | reverse complement strand
CGCCACGGTCGTCCTTTCCAGGGCTCCGGAGACGGCCCTCACGATCACCATCGCCAACGGCGATGTCTCCGCGGCCTCGATGCCGGCCACCGTGACGGTGCCGGCCGGGGCCACTTCCGCGTCGTTCGTCATCGAGGGCGTGCCCGATGGAAGGGTCGATGGCGAGACGAGTTTCGAGATTGTGCTCACCGCCGAGGGTTGGGCACTCGAGCGGCAGACCCTGACGATGCGCGACATCGACGCGGCGCCAACACTGTCGCTGGAGGCGGTGCCGACCGCCCTCGACGAGGGCCAGAGCGGCCAGTTGCAGGTCGTGCTCGCCGGGACACGCGCGGGCGAGGTCGAGGTGAGCCTGCTCGCGAGCGACACCTCTGAGGTGAGCGTTTCGCCGACGGTCATCATCCCTGAAGGGCAGTCGGTGGCGACGGTGAGTTGGTCGGCCCTGCGTGATGAGGCGGTCGATGGCGACGCGAACGTGACCGTCTCGGCCTCAGCGCCGGGGTATGCGCTCACCTCGACAACGCTCACCGTGCGCGACCTCGACGTCGACCGCACGGCCACTCTCACCCTGCGCGAAACCTCGATCGATGAGGGCAGCTTCGTCA
This sequence comes from Opitutales bacterium, assembly GCA_046542725.1. Taxonomy (GTDB): domain Bacteria; phylum Verrucomicrobiota; class Verrucomicrobiia; order Opitutales; family Oceanipulchritudinaceae; genus CAWVVV01. The sequence goes on along the minus strand of JBKHAU010000263.1, from coordinate 3,887 downwards.
TCGCCGACCTGCGCCTCAGCGTGCCGGTGGTGGCTGAAACAGTCGTGCCATTGCCGGTGACGCTCGACCTGCGCTTGCCGCCTTCGGTTCGCCTCGCGCCCGGTAGCGACGCCGCGAGCTTCACCTTCGAGGTCCTCGATCGCGACGGATGGGAGAAGGATGAAACGGTGGCCCTGCGCGTCCACGTGCCGGGTTATGCGCCGGCCGAAGCAGTGTTGCAGATCCGAAACCGCGACCCGCGTGGACACCTCCTCGCGCCGGTCGAGGGAACCCGCGTCGCGCGCGGCGAGACGATTGCCCTCGAAGCCTTTGTGGAGGATCCCTATGGAACGCTGGAGGAGGTGGCGTTTCTTGTTGGAGGGGAAGCAATCGTTGCGGCGCCGACAGGGACCTCCGGACTGCATCGGACGATCCTCTCGGTCGGTGAGACCCTCGGACCGCTCGAGGTCTACCTCGCGATCGACGATCCCTCGGCCGGGGAAGAGACCACCCTTCTCGGGCCGGCCACGATCTCCGTCGTTTTCGATCCGGTCCGCTTTGCGCCGGACTTCGTCGAGCAGACCTTTCGGGATTTCACGGGGGCGCCTCCCACGCCCTCGGAAGCGGCTTCGTTTCTGGCCGCGATGGAGGCTGGGCGGTCACGGGCGGAAGTCGTCGCGGAGATTCTTGCCCGGCCGGAGGTTCAGCCTGCGTTGAAGGCGACCGAAACCGTGCTCCTCGTCTATGACCGCTTTCCGACTGCCGATGAATTGTTCCGGGAGTCGCTCTGGACCGGGGCGACGGCGATCGACGGGGAGATCGAAGAGGAGGTCCAGGTCCCGCCCATGGCGGTGGTGACGGCGGCGGCGAGCAGGGTGTTTCTTGATCCTCTCGGGCATTTTCCCGGCGGAGTGCGCGGCGTGGCCCATGTCTTGTTGCATCGACGGAGCGAGGCGGTGTCGCGTTTCGGGGGCGAACTCGCGAGCCTCGGCACGGGCCCGTTCTTCAAGCCCCTGTGGAGAAGTCGGCATGGCGTCGACCCTACGCCGCAACAGGTCGTCCAGGCCCACACGCGCCTGCAGGTTTTCCGCAACGAAGCCAGTCGCGAAGCCCCGCAAATGGAGCCGATGGAGTTTGCCCGGGCACGCTTCATCGAAGCGCTGGTCAATGAAGAGCGGGTCGATGGGGCAACCGACATCATCTATCAACCACCGAATCGGCGGCTCGCGGAGGAGGCGCGGGCGGGGCTCTTGCGGGCGGCACTCTGGCAGGAGGTGGGGTTTTCGCGGGAGGCAATCGGCGGGATCGACGGCGACCTGCTCAAAAGGATCGAGGCGATGCTGGATCACCCGCGCTATTGGCACCGCGAGAACGTCGGATCCGTCTGGCTCGGAGCGAGCGTGGTGGGCGCGGCACCGGGGTGGTATGAAAGCGCGTGGTTCGGCCTTTTTCACTACACGCTGCAGACCTGGCCCTGGGTTTATCATGATGAACACGGTTGGATCGTGGCCGCGCACAACGATGTGGAGCATGAGGGTGTGTGGTTTTATGACCGTGACCTGGGGTGGGGATGGACTTCGGATGAGGGCTATCCTTGGGTCTATTTTCACCGCGAGGAAGGATGGCTCTACTTCCTCGAAGTGAGCGGAAACGGGCGCCTGTTCTACGATGCGGCGGCACAGGCCTACCGCTGGGTGGCACGGCGCGAAGACTGAAATTCTTCCTTTGCTTCCGTGGGCGGCATGGCTGTTGTATCGTGCTGCCTCATGAAAGATCTCGTTGAACAGGTGCAAGCCGCCGGCGTTGCCGGCGATCTCCTCGAATCATCCGTGCGGAACCTCACCGCATGGCTCGACGGCGGGTTTCTCCCCGCATGGGCCGCCGACAGTCTGCGCGAATTGATCGAGGGCCAGGAATGGGCCGAACTCAATGACCGTTTCTACAAAGCCCTCGCGTTTGGCACGGGAGGGATGCGCAGCCGCACGATCGGTCGCGTCCTCACGGCGGTCGAAAAGGGCACTCTCGGCCCGCAGGGCACGCCGGAGCACGCCGCGGTCGGCACGGCCTACCTGAATGACTTCAACATCGTGCGCGCGACGATGGGGCTCTACCGCTACGCCGAGCGGCACCTCTGCAATCTCGGAAAGACGGAGAAGCCGAAGATCGTCATCGCGCATGATGTGCGACACTTCTCGCAGCACTTCACCGCCCTCGCCGCCTCCACCTGGGCCAAGCTTGGGGGCGAGGCCTTCATTTTCGACGGCCCGCGCTCGACGCCGCAGCTCAGCTTCACCGTGCGCGCGACGGAGGCGACCGCCGGTGTGGTCATCACGGCGAGCCACAATCCCTCCCACGACAATGGCTACAAGGTCTACTTCGAAGACGGCGCCCAGGTTGTCTTTCCCCACGCCGAGGGGATCATCAACGAGGTCTATCAGGTCGATCTCGCCGAGACGCCGGCTTACTTCGAGGTCGACCTTGGAAAGATCACCACGCTCGGCGTGGAGATGGACAAGGCCTATCAGGACGCCCTCCTCGAGAACGTGCTCGTGCCCGAGACTTTCAAGGCGGCGGAGAAGCCCAGCATCGTCTTCACCGCGATCCACGGGGTGGGTGGGGTGACCGCGCCGGGCATGCTGCGGCGGCTCGGACTGCCGGTCGACGAGGTGCCGACCCAGGCGGTGCAGGATCCTCGCTTCCCGAGCGTGAAATCGCCCAACCCGGAGAACGCCGAGGCGCTCAGCATGGCGATCGAGCAGGCCAAGCAGTCGGGCGGCGAGATCGTCCTCGCGACAGACCCCGACGCCGACCGCATGGGCGTGGCCGTGCGTCGCGAGGACGGCTCCTTTACCCTTCTCACGGGCAACCAGATCGGCTCCCTCCTCGCCGCCTACCGCACGCAGAAGCTCAAGGACCTGAAGGCCCTCCCGGTCGACGGCACACGCTGCGCGGCGCTCGTCACGACCTTTGTCACAACGCCTCTCCAGGAGGCGATTGGCCGCAAGCACCAGGTCAAGGTCATCAAGACGCTCACCGGCTTCAAGTGGATCGGGGAGAAGCTGCGTCTCTGGGAGGAGGAACTTCTCTTCAAGCTCAAGGAGCAGGGTCGCGCGGTGAAGTTTGACGAGCTGCCGGCCAACGAGCGCCGTCTTCTCCTCCTCGAGCACAGCACGTATTTTATTTTTGGGACCGAGGAAAGCTACGGCTACCTAGGCAATGACCGCGTGCGCGACAAGGACGCCAATGCCGCCGTCATCATGTTCGCCGAGATGGCGGCCGACCTGAAGCAGCAGGGCAAGACCATCCTCGAGTATCTCGATGAGGTGTATCTGCGCTTTGGATACTACAACGAATCCGTCATCAATATCTACTACGAGGGCGCGGCCGGGGCGCAGAAGATCAAGCAGATCCTCGAGAGCTATCGCAGCGACCCGCCGAAGCAGATCGGGGAATACGGTGTGACCGCTTTCAACGACTTCGGCACCCAGACCTTTCACGATGCCGACGAAAAGGAGATCCCCAAGCAGGACTTCTACATCATCGAACTCGACAACGGCTACCGCTATGCCGTGCGTGGAAGCGGGACCGAGCCGAAGATCAAGTTTTACCTCTTCGCTCAGGAAGACGTCAGTGAGCCCGGCGACCTCGATCGCGCCAAGGAGGCCGCGAGCGACACCCTCGAAGCGCTCAAGAAGGCGATCGACGCCGACGCCCGGCAACGCGCCGAGCGGTAGAGGCGATAGAAGAGACGTCGCAGACCCGGCGTTCTGTTGGCCGCTGGTCGATGGGCCGAAAACTGGATGGGCCGAAAGGTTCCGCTGAGGCGCGAGCGAGGGCGCGACGCGCCTGCTCAGAGGGAGAGGTCTTCGCCGAGAGCGCTGCGCCAGGGGAGGAGCCGGCGTTCGAGC
>JBKHAU010000262.1:0-4498 GCA_046542725.1 Opitutales bacterium | reverse complement strand
TCGCCGCGCCGTAGCGCTCCGCGAGGGCCGTGTCCCAGGTGGCGGCCAAGGCGGTGCCGGAGGGGAAATAGGTCGCGAAGTCGTCGTCGCGCCCGGCCGGGGCCCAGGAGTCGCGCTCCAACTCTTCGCGGATGCCGAGCGGACCGTCGGTGTAGGTCAGCTCGGGGATGCCGAGCCGCTCGACCCCGCCGGAGGCAAACATCGCCACCCCGTGCAGAAGGTGGACCTTCTCCTCGAGGGAGAGGGATTCGAGGAGCTGCTCGACACGCGCCTCGCGGGCCGTGTCGTCTCCCCAGTCCGGAGGTGGGGCCGCCCCCACCGACTGGGCGGGGGCGGCAAGGCAAAGCAGGCAAACGAAGGAGGGGAAGACGCGCATCCCGTGTTGTAGACGCGCACGGGCCTAGAGCGCAATAGAGACACCGTGGCCGTCGTATTTGATCGTCTTGTCCGGTTGGGCGGCGCGCTCCCCCGAGCGGCCCTGCGTGCCCTCGACAAGGACGAGTCGGAAGATGCGTTCGGTCGGCATGCCTTCGTAGTGTCCGCGCCGTTCGCCGATCTCCAAGGTGCGGGTGGCATCGTCCCAGGTGAGGTCGATCTTGGCGTATTCGCCGCGCTCATACGCGTAGGTCGCACCCTCGTCCTCGTAGAGCGTGAAGGTGGCATCGGCGCCGGGATAGACGCGCAGTTCGACGGGCGCGTCGGGCATCTCGCCGACGTATTGCACGTCCGGGCCGAGCGGCACGATGGAGCCGGCGCGGATATAGAGGGGCATGTCGCCGAGGGGGGCAGGCGCAACGATGGTCTGGCCGCCGTTGTGCTTGTCGCCGGTGTGGAGGTCATACCAGTCGGCTCCGGCGGGGAGGTAGACTTCGCGCTCGCGCGCCCGATACTCGGTCACCGGGCAGACCAGCACGCTGGGGCCAAACATGTAGGCGTCGTCGATCGAGGACACGTTCTTGTCCTCGCCGAAGTCCATCATGAGCGGCCGGGCGAAGGTATAGCCGTCGTGCGTGACGGCGCCGGCGAGCGAGTAGATGTAGGGCATGAGACGATAGCGCAGCTGCGCATACTTCAGCATGCCCTCGTAGACCGGGTGTCCTTCGGGCGCGACGTAGTAGAACTCCCGATACGGATACTGGCCATGCACGCGGAAGAGCGGGGAGAAGGCGCCGAACTGGTACCAGCGCATGTTCAGCTCGCGCCATTCCTCGAGGTCTTCGGATGCCATCGGTTCGGCCTCATAGCGCGGTTCGACGGAGAACCCGCCGATGTCGGTCGTCCAGTAGGGGATGCCGGCGGCGGAAAAGTTGATCCCGTAGGCGATCTGCTTGTGAAAGTCCTCCCAGCGGCTCGCGACGTCGCCGCTCCAGGTGGCGGCGCCGTAGCGCTGCTGGCCGGCAAAGGACGAGCGGGTGAGGATGAAGACCCGCTGGTCGGGCGCCTCCGCGCGCTGGCCTTCGTAGATCGCGCGGGAATTGTTGATTGAATATGCGTTGTAGTTGCGCGCGCCGCTGCCGGTGTGGGTCGGGTGCATGCGCCGCTTGCGTTCGTGCACGCTGATGTTCGAGTGCATGTCGGGCTCGGTCGCGTCGAGCCACCAGGCGTCGAAGCCCTTGCTGAAGAGTTCCTCGCTGATCGTTTCCCAGAAAAGCTGGCCGGCGGCGGGATTGAAGGCGTCGTAGAAGGTCGACTTGTAACCCTCGCCGATCCAGTCGCGGGCGCCGACCTCGATGTTGCGCATGTAGAGCCAGCCCTTTTCGTGGAAGCGGTCGTAGTTGCGGATACCCTCGTAGAACTTGGGCCAGATGGAGATCATGATGCGGGTGTTCAGCTCCTCGTGGAGTTTTTCGACCATGCCGGCAGGATCGGGGAAGCGTGAGGCGTCGAAGGTGTGGTTGCCCCACTCGTCTTCGGGCCAGTAGTTCCAATCCTGCACGATGGCGTCGAGCGGCATGCCGCGGGCGCGGAATTCGCGGACGACCTCGAGCAACTCCTCCTGCGTCTTGTAGCGCTCACGGCTCTGCCATTTGCCGAGGGACCAGTCGGGCATGAGGGTGGCCGCGCCGGTGAGGAGACGGTAGTTCGCGATGATTGCGTCGGGCGTGTCGCCATGAACGAAGTAGTAGTTCACCTTCTCACCCACTTCGGAGGTGAGGACGATCTGCTCGTCGAGTTCGGGCGGCTCCGGGGGGAGGACCTCGAGCGCGCTGTAGCCATCGCGCGCGTCCCATTCGACCTCGATCTTACGGGGCTCGCCGGCGGCCATTTCGAGTTCGAAAAGGTCGGTCCAGGGCATCCAGTCGACGCGCCAGCTGTCGACCATGAGGACGTCATCGATCCAGATCCTGGTATAGCCGGAGCCGTAGAACTGGAACTTGTGCGTCCCTTCCTCCTTCGCCGCGATCGTGCCCGACCAGCGCACGCTGCCCGTGCCAACGTCGAAGCCGGTGGGAAGATCGCCGAAGCTCGAGAGATACTCGTAGGTGATATGGTCCTCGCGGCGGGTGGCGACCGGCTCGGAAAAGGCGTCGTCGGTGAAATAATCGGCAGTGAGGGCGCCGGGCTGGCCTTCGGCGTCCCGCAAATCCAATACACTCAGGGGTTGATACTCGCGTGGGTCGCCGAAGCGGGTGATCGAATTGTTGTCCCAGAGCAGGCCCCAGTGATCGTCGGTGAGGAAAAAGGTGTTGATGTCGACGGTGTTGTATTGGGCAAGAAGGGCGTCCTTCCCCTTGAAGTTGATGATTCCGTCCTGGTGACCACCAAGGCCATGGATGATTTCCACATTGTCCATTTGGAAGCGCTGCTGGACATGGTAGGTGTCCTCCTCGAGGACGGTCGCGGGCGTGTAGGAACGGCCACCCGGGAGCTCCGCGAGGAGTGGCCTGCCGGCGGCATCGAAGAACTCCACGCGGCCGGTCCGCTTGTCCACCCGGGCGGTGAGAGCGGAGGTCTTCAACTCGAGATGGCGGCGGCGGTCGAGGATCTCGAAGTCCGTCGGCACGCGGTTCTCCTCCACCACCATGTAGCCGGGGTGGGAGGGGATGGCGTCGAGCGGAGTGGCCTGCACGTGCAGGATGGCGGGGGAGAAGACCTCCAGCTGGATGGTTTCATCGGCGGTGCGCAGGAGGACGCCGTGCTCGAGTTTTTCGATCGAGGCGGCGGACAGGGAGAGGAGGGGCAGGAGGCTCGCGGCGAGGGCGCGGGCCAGGGGAGGGGAGCAGGGTAATTTCATCGGTCGGGGAATCGGGAAAGGGGAGATCAGGGTGTGAGCGTCGGGCCGAGTTCGAGGACTTCGCCCGCGGCGAGTTTGACAGTGCGGATGTCGTCGCCGAGGCGGAGGCGAAAGGTGCAGTCTTCGTCGGCGGTGAGGCGCGCGCGCGCGAGCCGGCCGTCGGCCCAGGCGAGATCGACGGAGAGGCCGCTGCGCGCGCGCAGACCGCGCACGCTCCCCTCCGGCCATACGGTCGGGAGGGCCGGGAGGAGGTGCAACTCGAAGCCACCCTCCTCGAGGCGCCGGTGGCTCTGCAGGAGCATCTCGAGCATGCCGGCGGTGGCGCCGAAGTTGCCGTCGATTTGAAAGGGCGGGTGGGTGTCGAAGAGGTTGGGCATGGTCGACTTGGCGAGAAGCGCTTCGAGGTGATGGTGGGCGGTCTCGCCGTCGAGGAGGCGGGCGTAGAAGTTGATCATCCAGGCGCGGCTCCAGCCGGTGTGGGCGCCACCATGGGCGAGGCGGTGGGCGAGCGTTTTCTCGGCCGCGGCGGCGAGGTCGGGCGTCTCGAGGGGATGGATCTGACGGGCGGGATGGAGCCCGTAGAGATGAGAGACGTGGCGATGGCCGGGCTCGGCCTCTTCGAACGTCTCGGCCCACTCGAGGAGGCGTCCGTCGGGGCCGACGCGGGGGCCGGCGAGGCGGGGGAGGGTCGCGCGCACCTCGTCCAGGAGAGGGTCCGCCGCCTCCTCGCCAAGGGCGGCGGCGGCTTCGAGCAGGTTGGCGAAGAGGTTGTGGGCGATCATCTGGTCCATCGTCGGGCCCATGCAGAAGTAGCCCGTCTCGCCCGAGGGGAGGAGGAAGCGGTTCTCCGGGGAGCCGGCGGGGCCGGAGACGAGGAGGCCGGTGGCGGGGTCTTCGACGAGCCAATCGAGGACGAAGCGCGCGGCACCGCGCAGGGCGGGCCAGTTGGCCTCGAGGGTGTCGCGATCGCGGGTGAAGGCGTAGTGCTCGGCGAGGTGCCGCGCCATCCAGGGGCCGCCCATCGGGAAGTGGCCCCACGAGGCGACCCAGCCGGGCGCGGTGTGTCCCCAGACGTTATGCACGGTGTGGACCGTCCAGCCACCGGCGCCGTGCTGGATCTCGGCGGTGGCCCGACCGGCGAGGTGCATGCCCTCGATGAGGTCGAGGAGGGGGCCGGCGCATTCGCTGAGGTTGGCCACATGCACCGGCCAGTAGTTCATCTGCACGTTGATGTTGGCGTGGTAGTCGCCGTTCCACGGGGTG
>JBKHAU010000261.1:0-4501 GCA_046542725.1 Opitutales bacterium | reverse complement strand
TCCATCCTTGGGGGTGATGATCGGGGATTGATCTACGGAGCGCTGGCGGTGCGGGAAAGACTGCGACCGGGCCGGTCCCCCGTCGAACTCGCGCCGTTTGCGGAGGCGCCCGACCTCCCCTTCCGCGGGATCAAGTTCAACCTCCCTTGGGAGACCTACCGGCCGAGTTCGGCCCTGACGCAGCACACCGCGACGGTCCGCGATCTGGCCTTCTGGGAGGCGTTCTTCGACATGATGGTGGAGAACCGGTTCAACGCCATCTCTCTCTGGAACCTGCATCCCTACACCTTCATGATCCGCCCACGGAACTTTCCCGAGGCGAGCCCGTGGACGGAGGCGGAGATGGCCGAGTGGCAGGCGCTCTATCGCGGTATCTTCCGCCTCGCGAAGGAGCGCGGCCTCGACACCTACCTCGTGCATTGGAACATCTTCGTGAGCGAGGCCTTTGCCGAGGCCTACGGCGTGGCGGAAGAGAATTTCTACCCCCATTACTATGTCGAGGGCGACACCTCGGAGATCGTACGCCGCTATACCCGCGAGAGCGTCACCCAGGTCCTCGAGGAGTATCCCAACCTCGACGGTATCGGCATCTCCCACGGCGAGGGGATGGCGGGCATGACCCCGCTCGAACGCCAGGAGTGGGTCGACGACGTGCTCATCGCCGGCATGCTCGCGGCCGACCGGCCGGTGAAGCTCATCCATCGCGTCCCCTTCTCCTCCGGCACGTCCTCCGACCCGGGCGTGAGCGCCGATGTGGAGCAGGTCACGCGCGCCGCCATGGAGCGGCTCGAGGACCGTTTCGAGGGACCGATCTGGGTGGAAATGAAGTTCAACTGGTCCCATGCGCACTCCACCCCGGAACTCGTCAAGGTCCACGGCGGGAAGCTCGGCGAGACTTACTTCGATCCTCTCCCGAGCAACTACCGCGTCACCTGGCAGGCGCGCAACGAGGACTTTTTCGCCCTCCGCTGGGGGGTGCCCAGCTTCATCCGCGAGCACCTCGCGCGCAACGCCGAGGCAAGCTACGTCGGCGGCTACTTCGTCGGCTCGGAGACCTATATCCCGGCGCTGGACTACTTCACCGCCCTCGATGAACCCGTTGACTGGGACTACGCCTTCCAGCGGCAGTGGCTCTTCTACATGCTCTGGGGGCGCCTCCTCTACGACGCCGAGACGCCCGATACGGTCTTTCAGGCGGAGTTCAACCGACGCTACGGCGAAGCCGGCGACCACCTCCTCAACGCCTATTCCCTCGCCTCCTCGACCCAGCTGCGGCTCGCCTCGCTCTACGATTCAGGCTGGGACTTCACTCTCTACAGCGAGGGCTTTCTCGCCCTCCAGGGGGAGACGACGCGCTACATCTCGGTCGACGCGCTCATCGACCAGCCGGCGATGGACCCCGATTTTGTCCCGGTTTCGCAATACGTCGAGGCGCTCGCCCGCGGAGGCTCCTTCGGGGTGGACGCCGTCACCCCACCGATCCTCGCGCATCGCCTCGAGCGCGACTGCCGCGAGGCCCTCCGCCTCGTCGCGGCGATCGACACAGGGAAGGACGCCAGCCTGCGCTACGAGGTCGCCGACGTGCAGATCTGGGCCCATCTCGGGCTTCACCTCGCCGCCAAGCTGCGTGGCGCGGTCGCCCTCGAGGTGTATCGAAAAACCGGCGACAGCAGCCAGCAGGCCGCCGCCGTCGTCCTCCTCGAAGAGGCCCTTGCGGAGTGGGACAATGTCGTGCGCCTCTCCCGTCCGCTCTACCGCGAGATGCCGCTCACGCACTACAACCACAACGTCTTCGAGGCCAACCCGGACAACCGCTTCCACTGGGCGCTGATTCGCGACGAGGTGGCCCGCGACGTGACGATCGCGCGCGAGGCGGTGCCGGACCGTCCCTGAGCGCGCCCGTCCAGAGCCCTCTTTCCGCCACGGCATCTGGCACGCCGTAAGACTGGCGCTTTCGGCGGGCGTCAGTCGTTGATTGAATCGATTCATCGACGTCCAACCCGCAGGGTTGCCGCGAGGCGGTCCGATGCCGTTCCGCGCATCCTGAGTCTCCGTGCCGACGGGGACGTCGGCGCTCCCGGACTCACCCCTCGTGCGATGGCGTCTGATGGAGCGGAGACAACCGCGAGGCGCTCCGATGCCGTTCCGCGCATCCTGAGTCTCCGCGCCGACGGGGACGCCGCCACTCCCGGACTCACTCCTCAGAGCGGCATTGCCATCTCGTCCTGCAGCCAGAGCACCTCGTAGGGCTCGAGGACGAGGCGGCCGTCGCGCCAGGTGGGCGGGCAGAGGGTGATCTTGTCGATGAAGCGGCGCTGGGCGTGGCGCGGCCACTCGCGCTCAATGACCTGGGGCGAGAGGGAGGTCTCGTGCGCGGAGAAGTTGGCCAGGACAAGCGTCTTCTGCGAGGGGTTGAGCGGGCTCCAGCGCAGGAGGGCGAGGATGTGGTGATTATCGTGCTCGATCAGCTCGCGCGTATCGAAGTCGGCGAACTCGGGGGACTGCTTGCGCAGGTCGATGAGGTGCTTGATGCCGGAAAAGACGCGATACTCGGGCGTGGTCGGGTCATGACGGCGCTCGGCCTGTTCCCAGTCGATCGTCGGGCGATGGAGCCAACGGTTGTCGTCGCGGCGGTGCGGCTCGTCGAGGTAGGCATAATTGTTCGTCATCCCCAGCTCGTCCCCGTAGTAGAGGAGTGGGATGCCTCCGTAGCTGAGAATGATGGCGTGCAGGAGGAGAATCTTGCGCAGGGCGTGCTCGATCGCCTCCTCGTTATCCTCGGCGAGGGCGCGCTCGAGACCGCAGAGCGAGGCCAGTGAGCCCGAGATGCGCGCGTCCCCTGTCTTCGGGTTCTCCATGAAGGGCTGCCCGGTGGCGAAGGAAGGGCCGAAACGCCCCGTGTAGTAGTCGATGATGAAGCGGCGATGGGCGTGCGGGTCGTAGCCCGCGCGGGCGATGTCGGCGTTGTCGAAGCCCAGGCCGATGTCGTCGTGACAGCGCGCGTAGTTAAGCCAGGTGGCTCGTTCGAGCTTCTTCGGGATGCTCTCGTGGCCGCGTAGCATGAGCCGGGTGTTCTGGGTCGCGAGACCATCCCAGAGGAGGGCCATGAAGCTCGCATTGTAAGCGATCTCGCACTCCTTCGCGAGGATCGCGTCCTCGCCGAAATAGCGCGCCACCTCGGAGGGCGCGACAATCGCCTCGGCGATGAAGAGCACACCCGGGGCAACGATCTGGAAGCAGTCCTTGATCGCCTGCACGATGAGGTGCGCCTCGTACTCGTTCTGGCACATCGAGCCAACCTTCTTCCAGAGGAAGGCGACGGCATCGAGGCGGAGGATATCGGCCCCGAGATTCGCAAAGTTGAACATGATGTCGACCATCTCGAGGAAGACACGCGGGTTCTGATAGTTCAGGTCCCACTGGTAGCCGTGGAAGACGGTCATGACCCACTGCTGCATCTCCTCGTTCCAGGTGAAGTTGCCCGGCGCAGTGAGGGGGAAGACCTCGGGCATGGTGCGCTCGTAGCGGTCGGGCTCGGTACGGTCGGGGAAAGTGTAGTAGTAGTCCTGATACTGACTCTCCCCCGCCTTTGCGCGCTGCGCCCACTCGTGCTCGTCGGAAGTGTGGTTCAGGACGACGTCGAGGGCCATGAGCATGTCATGTTCGCGAAAGGCCCCGGCCAGCTCGCGCAGGTCATCGATCGTGCCGAAGCGCGGATCGACCGCGCGGAAATTGCTCACCGCATAGCCCCCATCGCTCGCTCCGCGCGGGCACTCGAGGAGGGGCATGAGGTGGACGAAGTTGATCCCGAGTTCCTCGAGGTAAGGCAGGCGCTCCTCCATGCCCTTGAGGGTGCCGCCGAAGGCGTTCACGTAGAGCGCGGTGGCGACGAGCTTCTCGCTGAGAAACCAGTTGTGGTCGTCCTCCCGCTCCTTGTCGCGGGCGATAAGTTCGTCGGGGCGCTCGATGTAGTTGCGCGCGAGCATTTCGACGAGGTCCTGGGTGAACTCCTCGAAGTCCGGTCGCCGTCCATAGAGGCGGTGCAGAATACTGAAGAGGCTGTAGAAGTTCGCCCCGAGGCGGGTATAGAAGTGCCGCGTGTTGCGCTGGCGCAGCTTCGGATCGAGGTCGTCGAGGATGCGGTTGAGACGGGCGTGGGAAATCTGTTCGTACATGCAGCGTCGAAGAAGAAAGGATGAACGGAGGCGAAGGCGTGAATATTAACAGCGTTCGGCGCCAGCGCAAAGGCAGGCCCCGATCCTCTCTCGCGAGTGCCCCAGGAACGGGCGTCGCCGTTGCACTGGACCGGCAGGCGTGGTTACCTGACGCTTTCCTTTTGGCTCACCTGATCACCCCCCCGTGCCCATGGAATCCATCCCCGACCTCGAAAAGCTCCGGTTTTACCGCGAGGAACTGAAGCACGAGTTCAACCTCGTGAACGGCCGCATCATGGTCCTCGTGACCTGCCAGTCGTTCCTCGTCGTGCCCTTTGCCATCCTCA
>JBKHAU010000260.1:0-4538 GCA_046542725.1 Opitutales bacterium | reverse complement strand
GATCTCCGGCACGATTGTGGTCGACGCCACTTCACTCACGGTGACCAACCCGGTCATGCAGGAGCACCTGCACGGCGAAGGTTGGCTCAACACCGGCAAGCATGGGCAGATCCGCTTTGAACTCGGTAACGTGAGCAAAGTGGAGAAGGAAGGCCGCCATCTCACGATGCACGCCACGGGCGACTTCACCCTGCACGGCGTGACCAAGGAAATCACTGTCCCGGTGCGCGTCACCTACCTGCCTGGCATGCTGGCCGACCGCACGAACGGCGCGGCCGAGGGCGACCTCCTGGTCATTCGTTCGGACTTCAGCGTGAACCGCAGCGACTATGGCATCAAGCCGGGCCAGATGACCGACAAGGTGGCCGAAGAGGTGGAACTCCGTCTCTCCATCGCTGGCGCCGCGCCGAGGTCCTGAGGCCGCCATCGCCCAGAGAACAAACCAAACCAGACCATTTTGCCAGACCCGGCCTCCGCGAGGGGGCCGGGTTTGCCATGTGCGGGTCCTTCCCGGCGGTCGATGTCTTTGCGTCAAAGTGCTGGGGACCCACAGGGCGTCAGGCCGGAAGGCTCCCCTTCGCCACCCGATTGGACGCTCAATGGCTGAAGTATTGAGGATGGTCTCGGCTACCTCGAAGAATCCGAACGATCTCCACTCGACCATTTGAGCGAAGGAAAAAGATGACATACTTCTTGTAGGCCAAGCTCAGTAACCCCGGAAACAGCTCATCTCGATTGCGACCGACCGCCTCGAGCTCCGCGATTTGAAGGCCCTTGCGGTAAACCTGATCAACACGATCCCTATTGCGCCGTGCCCGCCGGAAGACGGCGGGCTTTATGGCCTTCGGTCGCTCATCCGCGGGGATGAGGGTAGGGGAGCGTGAGGCCACTCGGCGTCTGATTGTATTCGTTCAGCAGGACCTCTCCGGTCTGGCTGTCGAGGAGGACGGTGGCTGGCCCCTCGGGTAGATCGAGGACGACGCCTTTGCCGTTGCGCAGCGTGACTTCGCGGCGTCCCCCGGTGAGGGTGTGCATCGCGAGGATGCCGCCGCCGCCGTAGAAAAAAGCGTCTGCGGGCCCGAAACAATGGGCTTCGGTCTCGGCCAGAATCGAGCGCAGGGGCTCGATCTGCCGGCTGGGCAGGCTGACAAACCAGGCGGTGTGGCCGGCCTGGGCCTTGCGCGCGATGGCAACCCCGCGGTCCGGCAGGAAGCGGCCGCGTGGCTCGGCGGCGGGATCGGCGACGGCGAAGAGTGGATGGATCGGCTGCGCGGAGAGCGTCCATGACCGCTCGGTGCCGTCAGCGCCGCGCATGGAGACGGCGGGCGGTTCGTCGAAGGATACTTCCTGGAGACGGAAGCCGGTCGTTTCTTCGACCCATTCCCGACCGCCTTTGCCGGTGGTCTCGTCGAGGTAGCCGGGCGCATGGAACCAGATGAGGTGACGCCCCTCGCGGGCGACCTCTTCGCGAATAAAACGGCGTTCCTCGTCACGCAGGAGGAAGGTGTTGCCGAAGACCACCGTCCGGTAGCGGGCCAGATCGACCCTCGGCAGGTCGTCGAGGTGAATGGGGTCGAAGATCACTCCGCAGCGAAAGGCGGCGAGCGAGAGATGGTCGATGAGGGCCGGGCTCACCGGGTCGCTGCCCACCAGGCTGGCGGTGTAGTAGAAACTGTCCGTGTCGTAAACGAAGAGGACGTCCGCCTCGCTCTCGTAAGGCTGCTTCGCACGAGCGGAGAAGAGCCTGTGCAAGGCCGCGATTTGCTCCATCACGACGGGGTGGTCCCAGTTGCCCTGGCTGCCCGACATCGGGTGGGTATAGCCGTCGAGGTCGACCCCGGAGATGTTGAAGTCGTAGAACCACAAGCCCATTCCCTTGGTGTAGCTGAAGGCGACATTGCGCCGGACGTCGGCCACGCTCTCCTGCAGTCGTCGTGTGTAGTCGGCATCCTTGAGGAGCGGGATCTTCGGCTCCACGTCCATCTCATCGAGCCAGAGCTTGCCGTGCAGGCGGACGGAGGCGATGAGGCTGCGCGAGCGATACGGGTCGCCGAGCTCGATCGCTTCCGGCTCATAGGCCTGCGGGCCGCTCAGGTAGTCAATTTCTGCGGCCTCGAGGAGGCGCTGAAGCTGGAGGTGCCCGCCCGCCGCCTGGCGTCCGAAGGTGGAGAAATAGTAGCCATAGAAAGTCCCGGCGATGATCGGGCGGGGCCAGGTCTTCTTCACCACGGCGGCAAAATGGAGAATGTTGTCCGCCACGACCTGGTGCATGCACTCGTAGTAGTCGATGACGTCGCGCTCGCGCACCGGGTCCCGGAAAAGCCCGTTCGTCGCCCGGCGGTCCATGCCGGGGGCGTGAACGGTATCGAAGGTGAGGGCGGGCTGCTGCCAGGCTTCGCGCAGAGCGCTCTCGTCGGCGTATTTGTCGCGCAGCCAGCGGCGGAAGGCGGCGGTCATCGGCCCGCTCACATCCGGCTCGTGGTCGAAAAAGCCCCAGTTGTGCCACTCACCGTAGACGCCATTGGCCACCTGGATGCCGACGAGGGCGTTGCCCTCGGGGGTGGCTGCAAAGGCCTCGAGAAAGCGCTCGAACGCCGCCGTCACCGCGTCCCGCCACGCCTCGGAGGCCATGCTCACGCGGCGGACCGGGCCGTTGTCATGCTCGATGATGCGAAGGAGGCCGTAGGCTTGTTCCTCCCGGTAGTCGGTGTCCGCATACACCACCCATTCCTCGGGATGACCCAGCATCCACCAGCGCGGCGGACGCAGGTGAAAGCGAAAGATGACGGAGGCCTCCGGGCAGGCCGCGAGCACGCCCGCCACCTGCCGGCGCGCGAGGGTGAGATCGAGCGGCCCCTCCTCCTCCGGCCAGACGTGCTCGAGGAAGAGATCGAGCTGGAAGAGACGAATCCCGTGGGCGGCGAAATTGGCGATGTTGTGCTGCGGCAGCTCCTCCCACGACCAGCGGCCACCCGGCACGTCGGTGAGGGCGTGCAGCATCGGGATGTGCGGCTTCCCGTCGATCACGATGAGCGGACGCCCCGCGATCATCTCGACGGTGCTGGAGCGGGGGGCGATGGCGGGCATGGAGGGGTCGGAAGGAGACGGATGGCTCATGGCATGAAAGGGGAGCGGGCTGAGTGGCGCGCGGAGGGACCCGATTGGCGACGCCCGGCGGAAAGATGAAGGCTCACAGTATGGAGGCGGGGTCGCCGATTTCAGGCTCCATCTCGGTGGTCGATCGTTTACCGTAAACCGGTTCGCCGGGAGATTTCGGTTCCTCTCGTCGGGGTTCACTTGTATCCGTGGTTTGATTACGAAATTTCGCGGCTCCGTTCCTCCCGGAGCCGCGGCTGCCTTCGCTCTCTTGCCATGACCCCCATTGCTTCCGCCACCGTCCGCCGCTGGTCCGCTCCCTTCCGCGGCTGGCACTACCATCCCGAGCACGTCATTCCGGCTGAGCCGCGCATCGAGGGCGTGGAAGGCGTTCACATGACGGATGTGCCGACCGTTTTCCGCCTTCCACAGGATCCGCACTGGTATCTGAGCTTCATCGGTTTCGATGGCCGCGGATACCAGACCTTCATCGCGCAGAGCGAGGACCTGCTGCACTGGAGCGCCCCGCGTCGCGCGCTCGGCTTCGGTGCGGAGGGCGAGTTCGACTTCGGCGGCCGGGCGATCGGCGGGTTTCTCTATGAAGACTATGACCTGCGTGGTTCACGGCAGCTCAAGCGGCGGGAGGGGCGCTTCACCGCGCTCTTTCTCGCCTTTCCACATCAGGGTGGCTACGAGTTGCGACCCGGAGCTGAGGGGCTCGCGACCAGTGTGGACGGCCTCATTTGGGAGCGGGCCCGGCCGGAACCGATCCTCTCGACCGATCAGCCTGACTGCGGGGATTGGGAGAAGGACTGCGTTTACCTGCCGTGGCTGCTCGAGCACGAGGGGCGTTTCTACAACTTCTATAACGGGGCGAAAGGGAAATATGAGCAGATGGGGCTCGCCGTCTCGGAAGACCTGATACACTGGCAGCGCCATCCCGCCAATCCGGTGGTCGCCAACGGGCCGTCGGGCAGCTTCAACGAGATCTTCTCGGCGGACGGCCGGGTCTTCCGGGATGGGGACCACTGGACGATGTTTTTCTTCGGGGTCGGCCAGGGTGGGGCGCACATCATGCTGGCATTTTCCCATGACCTCGTCAGCTGGACGGTCGATCCGGAGCCGATTTACCGCCGCGGCGGCCATCCGCACGGACTCGACGCCGAATACGCCCACAAGGTCTCACCCGTCTGGAATCCGGCGAACGGGGTTCTTTATCTTTTCTACAACGCAGTTGGAAAGAAGGGCCGGGGCATCGGCCTGCTCACGAGCGAGCAGCTGAGCTGAGCGTGCGGAGGGATCAGCGCCCGTTGGCGCGCAGCGCACCGTAGCGCTCGAGGAGGACGCCGAGAACGCCGAACTGGTCGGTGAGGAGGCCTTCGTAGCCGCAGGGCCGGTCGTCCCAGTAGCGCCAATCGAGGCCGCTTTTGCAGCCGCCGGAG
>JBKHAU010000259.1:0-4544 GCA_046542725.1 Opitutales bacterium | reverse complement strand
CTCCCAGCCCTCGGCGCGTTCGCGCGAGGTGGCGAGGGCGCGGCTGAGGCGGGCTCGGTTGGCCATCGCGCCGGCACAGGAGGCCTTCAGCTCGACGAGCGTGTCCTCCATCTCCTGGATCATGAGCTTGATCAACTTTTCCGGGTCTTCGGCCCGTTCGAGCATGGCATTGAGGTTGGCGCTGACGATGTCGCGGAAGCGTGAGAAAATACCCATGGTGGTGATGTGGTTGAAGTGAATCTGTCTGTTTTGTGGTTTGTTCTGAGTTCGGTCGGCTTCTTTGCAGCACGGATGCCAAAGCGATATCTGGATTTCTTAAGTAATTGATTTGGAGTCGGATGAGAAATGATTTGGATTCTGAGTAGAAAGAATCGGCTCGCTCTTTCGGCTGTCTCGACCAAATCGTGGCGGAATCTTCCATGTCGAACCGCAGCCACTATTCCCACCGCGATGAAGGCGGCCGGCGCACGCCGGACGCGATCGGCGAGTCCGAGGCCTTTGTCGATTTCCAGGAGCGCCTCTCGGCCGTTGCCAAGGTGGACCGCCCGGTCCTCATCGTGGGCGAGCGGGGGACGGGCAAGGAACTGGCGGTGAGTCGCTTGCACTTCCTCTCCGAGCGCTGGCAGGGCGGCCTTGTCGCGCTGAACTGCGCGGCGCTGAGCCCGAGCGTGGTGGAGAGCGAACTCTTCGGACACGAGGCGGGGGCTTTCACCGGGGCAGCACGGCGGCGGCAGGGCCGCTTCGAGGCGGCCAACGGGGGAACGCTCTTCCTCGACGAGATCGGGCTCATCCCCGTGCAGGTGCAGGAGAAGATCCTGCGCGTGGTGGAGTATCGCGAGTTCGAGCGGGTGGGGGGGAGCACGCCGGTGCAGGTGGATGTGCGTATCGTCGGGGCGACCAACGCCAATCTTCCGGCCCTCGCGCGCGACGCGAAGTTCAAGCGCGACTTGCTCGATCGACTCAGTTTCGAGGTGCTCTTTCTGCCGCCCCTTCGCGCCCGGCGGGAGGATATCCTCCTCCTCGCCCAGCACTTCGGTTCACGCATGATGATGGAGCTGCGGCGCGCCGGCGTGCCCAACTTCACCGACGAAGCGGTCGAGAAGCTCGAGGGCTACCGCTGGCCGGGCAATATCCGTGAGCTCAAGAACGTCATCGAACGCGCCGTCTACAAGAGCCAGGACGACGTCATCGAGGCCCGGGAGATCGTCTTCAATCCCTTCGTCTCGCCCTTTGAAAACGGGGACGAGGGAGTCGGCGAACTCAGCCTCGAGGGCGAGGAGTGCGCGGCCCTGAACACCACGTCGGGAGGCGTGGTGGAACTCGCCGCCGCACCTCCCGTGAACGGCCTGCCGTTCGACCTCAATTCGGCGGTGCGCGATCTCGAACTCGACGCCCTTCGCTGCGCCCTCGCGGAGGCCCGCTACCACCAGGGCGAAGCGGCCAAGCTCCTCAAACTGACCTACCACCAATTTCGCGGCCTGTATCGAAAATATCAGGACGAGCTGAAAGGGGAATGAGGTGAACGTGGGGCGCCGGGTCCTCGCGGCAGGGCGTGGCCGCCGGACGCGCCGGGGCGGCTTCTTGTTCGCGGACGATGGTGGGGCAGGACGCGTTCCCGGAAGTCGTCGGCGATCAAAAAAAGCGCCGTGTCCCGGTGGCAGGGACACGGCGCCGCGAGGTGAATCGCGTAAAGACCTGGGTCTTACTTCAGGTCTGTCCGGCCGGCGTTCATCACCTTGTTCCAGGCTTTGATGAAGTCGCGGACAAACTTCTCGCCGGAGTCGGCTTCGGCGTAGACCTCGGCGACGGCGCGCAGCTGGGAGTTCGAGCCGAAGAGGAGATCGACGCGGGTGGCGGTCCACTTGATGTCTCCGGTGGCCCGTTCGCGCAGTTCGAAGAGCTGCTCGTCTTCGGAGGTCGCCTTCACTTCGTGCGCCATGTCGAGGAGGTTGACGAAGAAGTCGTTCGTCAGGGTCTCGGGGCGGTCGGTGAAGACACCGTGGCGGGAGCGGCCATGATTGGCGTCGAGCACGCGCATGCCGCCGACCAGCACGGTCATCTCCGGAGCGGTGAGGCCGAGGAGCTGGGCCTTGTCGATGAGAAGCTGTTCGGCGGGGAGGGTGTAGCGGCCCTTTTCGTAGTTGCGGAATCCGTCGGCGATGGGCTCGAGGGGCTCAAACGACGCCACGTCAGTCTGCTCCTGGGAGGCGTCCATGCGGCCGGGGATGAAGGGCACTTCGACCGGGTAACCGGCCTTCTCCGCCGCCTTCTCGATCGCCGCCGCGCCGCCGAGCACGATGAGGTCGGCAAGCGAAACCCTTTTCCCGCCGGAAGCGGAGGTGTTGAACTCGGACTGGATGCTCTCGAGCACTTCGAGCACCTTGGCGAGCTTCGCGGGTTGGTTGACCTCCCAGTCGCGCTGCGGGGCGAGGCGGATGCGGGCGCCGTTGGAGCCGCCGCGCCAGTCGGAGCCGCGGAAGGTCGAGGCGGAGGACCAGGCGACATACACGAGCTGCGAGATGGTCAGGCCGGAGGCGAGGATCTGCGCCTTGAGCGCGGCGATGTCGTCGGCTTCGATGACAGCGTGGTCGAGGGCCGGGACGGGGTCCTGCCAGATGAGATCTTCCTTCGGCACTTCGGGCCCGAGGTAGCGCTCCTTGGGCCCCATGTCGCGGTGGGTGAGCTTGAACCAGGCGCGCGCAAAGGCGTCGGCAAACTGGTCCGGATGCTCGAGGAAGCGCCGCGAGATCTTATCATACGCCGGGTCGTAACGCAGCGAAAGATCCGTCGTGAGCATCGTCGGGCGATGCTTCTTCTGCGGATCATGGGCGTCGGGCACGACTTCTTCGGCGTCCTTCGCGACCCACTGGTAGGCCCCGGCGGGGCTCTTGACCAGCTCCCACTCGTAGCCGTAGAGGTTTTCGAGGTAGTTGTTGCTCCACTGCGTGGGGGTGGTCGTCCAGGTGACCTCGATGCCGCTCGTGATCGTGTCGGCGCCCTTGCCGGAACGGTAGCTGCTCGTCCAGCCGAGGCCCTGTTCGGCGATGCCGGCGGCTTCGGGCTCGGGGCCCACGTGGTCGGCGGGGCCGGCGCCGTGGCATTTGCCGAAGGTGTGACCGCCGGCGATGAGGGCGACGGTCTCCTCGTCGTTCATCGCCATGCGGGCAAAGGTGTCGCGGATGTCATGGGCCGCCTTCAGGGGATCGGGTTCGCCGTTGGGGCCCTCCGGATTGACGTAGATGAGGCCCATCTGCACGGCCGCGAGCGGGTTCTCGAGGTCGCGCTCGCCGCTGTAGCGCTTGTCTCCCCCGAGCCAGGCATCTTCCGAGCCCCAGTAGACGTCTTCCTGCGGTTCCCAGACATCGGCACGGCCGCCGCCGAAGCCGAAGGTCTTGAAGCCCATCGACTCGAGGGCACAGTTGCCGGCAAGGATCATGAGGTCGGCCCAGGAGAGCTTCTGGCCATATTTCTGCTTGATCGGCCAGAGGAGGCGGCGGGCCTTGTCGAGGTTGGCGTTGTCCGGCCAGCTGTTGAGGGGGGCGAAACGCTGCTGGCCCTCGCCGCCGCCGCCGCGTCCATCACCCGTGCGGTAAGTCCCGGCGCTGTGCCACGCCATGCGAATGAAGAACGGTCCGTAGTGCCCAAAGTCTGCCGGCCACCACTCCTTCGAATCGGTCATGAGGGCGTAGAGGTCCTCCTTGACCGCATGGTAGTCGAGCTTCTCGAACTCGGTGGCGTAGTCGAACTCCGGGTCCATCGGGTCCGACAGCGTCGAGTGCTGGTGCAGCACGTTGAGGTTCAACTGGTTCGGCCACCAGTCGCGATTCGAGCGGCCGGGCCGGGTGGCCGTCGTAGTACCACCGTGGAGGTGGTTGAAAGGGCATTGGCCGCCGGTTTCGGCGGAGGGGGCGTGAGGGTCCATGGTCATGTGCTTTCGGGTATAAATCGGGTTGGGCGAACAGAGGAGAATTGAAGACGTGATTGAACCAGACTGGCAGTATAAGTGGAAATACTTTGTTCCTAATATCGCGATAGGCATCGCCTATGAATGGGCGGGGCGAAATTCGCAGGGCGCCGCTGGGCTGGGCGTGAGGGATCAGCGGGTGCGGCGTCCACCGCGGCCGCGGCCACGACCCGTGCCCTTGCTCCCTGCTCGTGCGCCGGTGCCCGAAGAGGATGCGCCCGTCTTGCCGCCGCGCAGCTGCGCGACCTGATCGCGGAGGAGGGCGGCACGCTCGAACTGCAGCTCGCGCGCCGCGGTGAGCATTTCCTCCTCCAGTTCGGCGATGACCGCGGCGACATCCTCGTCGCCTCCCGCCTCGGCGACGGAGAGGGGGTCGGCCGTCTCGACTTGACGGTAGGAAAGGCTCTTCTGCACGGCACGCTTCACGCTGCGGGGCGTGATGCCGTGCTCCGCATTGTAGGCCAGCTGCTTCTCGCGGCGGCGCCCGGTCTCGTCGAGGGTGGCGCGGATCGACTCGGTGATCTCGTCGGCGTAGAAGATGACCCGGCCGCGCTCGTGGCGGGCGGCCCGCCCGGAGGTC
>JBKHAU010000258.1:0-4566 GCA_046542725.1 Opitutales bacterium | reverse complement strand
ACGGTCACGGCGGGGATGAGCATCGCCCGCAGGCTGCCGAGAAACAGATACATCACGAGGATCACGCAGACGACCGCGATGAGGAGCGTCTGAAAGACTTCCTTGATGGCGCGCTCGATGAAGACGGAGGCATCAAAACTGTCCTCGATGTACATGCCCTCCGGCAGATCCTTGTTCAGCTGCGCGGTCAGCTCGCGCACGGCCCGAGCGACATCGATCGTATTCGCGGTCGACTGGCGAATGACCCCGATGCCGAGGTTGGGAATGCCGTTGCCGCGGAAGAGGACGCGATCCTCCTCCACCCCGAGCTCCACCCGGGCGACATCGGCGAGGCGCACGAGATCGCCCTCCGCACCCTCCCGCAAGACGAGCCGCTCGAAGTCCTCGACCCCGCGAAAGACGCGGTCCACGCGGGCCTGAAAGAGCCGGGCCTCGGCCTCGAGCGAGCCGGCCGGCAGCTCGAGGTTCTCTGCCCGCAGGGCCGCCTCCACGTCCGACACGGCGAGGTCGCGCGCCGCCAGCTCCTGGCGATCGAGCCAGATGCGCAGGGCGTAGCGCAGGCCGCCCCCGAGGCGCACGCGGGCCACCCCATCGAGCGTCGAGTAGCGGTCCACGAGGTAGCGCTCGGCGTAGTCCGTGAGTTCGGCCACGCTCAGACGGTCACTCGTGAGGTTGCGCCAGATGATCACGTCCTCATTGCTGTCGACCTTCTGCACCTCGGGGGGATCGGCCTCCTCGGGGAGATTGTCCTGAATGCCCGCAATCCGGTCGCGCACGTCGTTCGCGGCGGCGTTGATGTCGCGGTCGACGGAGAACTCGATCGTCACATTCGAGCGTCCGTCGATCGAAGAGGAATCGACAAAGGCGATCCCCTCGATGCCCGCGATGCGCTCCTCCACGAGCTGGGTGATGCGGGTCTCGACGATGCTCGCGGGCGCGCCCGGGTAGTTGACTTGGACAGTCACCACGGGCGGATCGATGTCGGGGTACTCGCGCAGCGAGAGACGCTGAAAGGCGACCAGCCCGAAGACGAGGAGGAGGACGGAGAAGACGGTCGCGAGGACCGGTCGGCGCACCGACAGATCGGAAAGGATCACAGTGCGCCCTCCCCCGCCGCCGGACGGCTGGAGAGGAGCTGGGCGAGCGTCATGCCCGGTTCACCGAGTCCCGCGATCTCGACCGAGGCGCCCTCACTCAACTTCAGGCCGCCATGCATGACGACCTGTTCTCCCGCCTTCAGCCCACCGCGGATCTCCACCGCGCCGCCCCGGCGGGTCCCCGTCTCGACATCGCGGCGGGTCGCCTGGGTCTGCGCGCCCTCTCCTTCCACCACCCACACGTAGCGCCGGTTGCCTTCAAAGGTGATCGCCTCCTCCGGCACGGCGAGGCTCTCGCGTGCATTCTTCTGCAGGCGCACGCTCATGAGCAGGCCGGGCCGCAGGCGCCGATCGCCGTTGGGCAGGAGCGCCCGCACCTGTACCGAGCGGGTGGCGGGGTCGATCCGGCTGTCCACGCTGCGCACCGTGCCGGCAAAAATCTCCCCGTCGTAGGCACGCGACCGCGCCTCGATCCGCATCCCCGGCTCGAGGACCGCGAGGAACACACTGGGAATCGCAAAATCGAGCTTCATCGTGCTGTCGGCGTCGAGCGTGGTGATGACCGTGCCGGGCTGCACGAGGGCGCCCGGGCTGATATCGCGCAGACCCGTCACCCCGTCAAAGGGAGCGGTGATGCGACGCTGCGCGAGGCGTGACTCGAGGGCCGCGATGCGAGCCTCGGAGACCTCGACATCACGCCGGCGGGCGTCGAGTTCAGAGGGCGCGAGGGCACCGTCGTCGGTCAACTGCCGGGTGCGGTCAAACTGCTGACGCGCTTCGGCGAGGCGGGACTGCTCTTCCGCGAGCTGCGCTTCCTCCTCCGCCCGCTCCATCTCGACGAGGACATCGCCTGCCCGGACGCGCTCGCCGTCGTCGAAATTCACCCGCGTGACCCACTCCGTCACATTGGCCGTGATCGTCACGCTTTCGTCGGCCCGCAAGCTGCCCAGCGCCTCCACTTCGTCGACGAACTCGCGCGCTTGCACCTCGCTGACAAACACCGGGGTCGCCGCCTGCACGGACACCGCGAAGAAAAGGGCACCCGCCCGAGAGAAGAGAGTTGTATCCATACCGCCGAAAGTTGCTGCACTTCGAAGGCCAAGCACGGACCCCCGCTGCCGGGGATAAGAAGCGCTCTTTCAAGCAAGTCAAAGCCGCGCTCCTCTCTCCGCTCGCCGTTTGGCCCTGTGCGTGGACCGCTGGGGCCGCTCACCCGCCGAAGCGACCGCTTACCCGTTTGTACGGTCCGTTTAGCCCCTTCCCGGAATCACCCCGGGTCAAGGACGGGAAATTCTTTAACATCCCGCTAAAGTGTGCATTACAAGGGGCGTTGTTCCTCGCAGTCCTTTACCCTCCCCGCCCTTAGCTAGGCGTATGAATGCCTCGAAGAAAGAGTTTGCCCGCGCGGTCGAGCGCGTCGCTGCACAGTTCCCCAACATGCGGGTGCTCTCGCATCTCTCGGCCGCCCTCAAAGACCTGAACTCGGAGCTGCACGAGATCGTCCCCGTCGTGCAGGGCGATCCCCTCCTCGCGGCCGAGATCATCCGTATCAGCAACAGCACGATCTATCGCGGCGAGGAGCCCTGTCGAAGTGTCATGGACGCGCTCGCACGCATCGGCTTCGGCGAGGTCATGCGCATCGTCGGCACCGTCCTGGCACGCGATGCCTGCTGTCAGCGACTGGTCGCCTACGGCGCTCCGGCAGACGAGTTTTGGGCCGAATCGCTCACCGTCTCCACCCTCATGGAAGCGCTCGCGCGGCGCCGCGGGCTCGACTCCGCCAACGCCGCCACGATCGGCATCCTGCACGCTCTCGGGCGGCTCGTCATCGACAGCCTGCTCGTCGACCGCGACCTCTGCGTGTGCCACGACCCGAGCATCGAGATCATCACCTGGGAACGCACCCTCGTGGGCTTCGACTACGCCCTGGCCGGCGCTCAGGTGATGAAGCGGTGGAACTTCCCCGTCGATCTCATCTACGACATCGCCTACCACCTCGATCCGCGGCGCGCGCCCAAGCCGCGGCTCATGCTCGAGCTCCTCCACTACAGCGTGCGCCTCGCTCCCGAGCTGGGACCCAATTTCAGCGCGACGAGCTACTCTCTGCCCGACCCCACCACCCTGCACCTGCGTCAGCCGCTCTCCGAGCGCTATGTGCGGGCCGCGGTGGAAGACGCCCGCGGCACCTTCGAACGTTTCCACCGCACCCTCCACGCGGCCTGATGGACGCCGTCGACAAACGCCCCCAGCGAGTCCTCGCGGTCGAAGCCGACACCGCGAACCTCGATCTCATTGCGCTCGTCCTGCGGCGGCTCCCGGGGTGCGAACTTCAGCGCGTGACCTCCCTGCAGGCCGCCCGCGCCTTGCTCGCCACGGCGCATCCCGACCTTCTTCTCATTAACGCCGACATGCCGGACGGAGGCGCCCTGACCCTCTGCCGGGAAGTGCGCCAGCAGCGCGCCGGGGGCCGCCTCCCGATCCTCCTTCTCGTCCGCCCGCAGGATCGACGCGGCATGCTCGAGGGGCTCGCCGCCGGAGCCACCGATGTGCTCCGCAAGCCGGTCTATCCGACCGTCCTCGCGGCCCGCGTGGCGACCTATCTGAGACTGGCGCTGGCGCCGGACGCAACGACCACTCCCGGGCCCGTCGCCTTGCCCGGCGGCGACGACGCCGAGCCCCCCGGCCCCGCCACCGCCGTGCCCTTCGCCCGCGAAATGCTCGCCAAGGACCTCACCACCCCGGCCTGAGCGACCAAGGGCCGCGCGCCCGGCCTCACGCCTCCCGCCCGGCGGCGAGGATGAAGGGGCGAAGACGCTCGATGAGGGCCGCAAACTGGGCCGGGAAGAGCGACTGGGCCCCGTCTGAAAGCGCCTCCGCAGGTCGGATGTGCGTCTCCACGAGGACCCCGTCGGCGCCCGCCGCGACGGCCGCGCAGGCCATCGGAAGGACGTAGTCGCGCACCCCCGTGCCGTGGCTTGGGTCGACCACCACCGGGAGGTGGCTCTTGGCCTTGAGCTGGCAGACGGCGGAGAGGTCGAGGGTGTTGCGCGTGCCTGGCTCGAAGGTGCGGATCCCCCGTTCGCAGAGGATGATGCGGCTGTTTCCCTCGCTCGCGATGTACTCCGCCGACATGAGCACGTCCTCCACCGTGGCGGACATGCCGCGCTTGAGGAGAATGGGCTTCTCCTGGCGCCCGAGGGCCTGCAGGAGGCGGAAGTTCTGCATGTTGCGCGCCCCTACCTGAAAGGCGTCGGCATGCTTCGCGACGACGTCCACGTCGCCCACCTCGACGACCTCGGTGAGCGTCGGCAGGCCCGTCGCGGCCGAGACCTCGGCGAGGATGCGCAGGCCTTCCTCGCCCAAACCCTGAAAGGAATACGGACTCGTCCGCGGCTTGAAGGCGCCGCCTCGCAGGGCATGCGCGCCGGCCTCTTTCATCATTCGCCCGGCGTTTATCAGGGCCTCTTTG
>JBKHAU010000257.1:0-4573 GCA_046542725.1 Opitutales bacterium | reverse complement strand
CGATACCGCCGCCGAAGCCGGCCTCCTCGACAACATCTACCTCGTCTCCAAGGTGGTGGAGGGCAACTACCCGAACTACCGCCAGGTCATCCCCAAGGAGAACGACCAGCACATCAAGCTGAACCGCGAGTCCTTCGCGAAGTGCATCAGCCGCGCTGCCCTCGTGACGAGCGACAAGAACAACTCGGTCAAGGTCAACGTCTCCAAGGATGTGCTCGAGGTGACCGGCCAGAGCCCCGAGTTCGGCGAGTCCAACGTGTCCCTCAACGTCGAATATGCCGGACCCGAGGTGACGGTGGCCTTCAACCCCCACTTCCTCCTCGATCCGCTCAAGGCCATCCCGCGCGACGAGGTCATCTTCGAGTTCAAGGACGAGCTCAGCCCCGGTGTCATCCGGACCCCCGACAGCTTCCTCTGCGTCGTCATGCCGCTGCGGCTTAATTGACCTTTCGCGGCCGACGGCTTTCTTCTTCCATGCCAACGTGCCGTCGCGCTCCCCTGCGCGCGGCTCCGAGCGCCCCTCCCCCAGCCCGCATGGAACCCACCGTCGAAGCCGTCGTCATCCAGCTCGCCCTCATCCTGAGCGGGAGCCTCATGCTTCTCTTGCAATGGGGCGCGGTCCGCCGCGGAACCCCCAACCTCGGTATCCTCGCCCGCTGGGCGCGTTGGGTCTTCATCGCTCTCATCGTGACGAATCTCTTCGTCTTCTTCGAGTATCAGGGCCATCCTCTCTGGGCCATCGCGGTGGCCGCCTTTCTCGGCTGGTTTCTCCTCGAGACGCTCTATACCTGGCTGGCGGTGACGGCCCTCAGTCGGAGTGAACTTCCCCTTTTCCCGCGCTACGAGGAGAGCCGCCAAGGCAGCGGGTGGCCGAGTGAGGAGCGCTACCTGCGGCTGCGCGACTGGCTGCGCCGGGAGCATTTCAAGCCCGCCAAGTTCCTCCTCGCGACGCATGAGGGCAATGAACTCATGCGCCTGGCGATTTTCGACCGCGAAGACCGGCAGGTGCGCGCCTCCTTCCTCTTTTTTGCCAATGCCAAGGGCACCCCCACCCTTGCCTGCTCCTTTCAGTCCGACACGACGAGTGGCCACCGTCTCCTCACCGACAATCTCTTCATCCCGTTCGGTGGATTCTTTCCTGAGACCTGGCATGTCGAACGCCGTCCCCGCTGGCGCTCCGTGCAACGCCTCTACCAGCGTCACCTCGCCCGCTGCGATGCCCGGGGTGAGCCCCTCGCGGCCAACGAGTCCGATCCGCTGGCCGAGATCAACGCCTCCAGCCGCGAACTCGAGCAGCTCAACCGCGAGCTCGGCTTCCTCACCGAACACCGTGAAGCCGAACTGGCTGGCCGCATCAGCTCCGCCGGGCGCGTGCGTATCTGGATGGAAATCTGGACCCTCAGCTACCTCGGCGAAGCCCGCCGCTACTGAGGCTGAGGGAGGCACCGCGCCATCTTGGAGGGGGCGCCCGGCCTTCCTCCTCCGCCAGAGGCCTTCCGCGGCCCCCGCCGGTATCGCGTCTGAAAAATTGGATACGCGCTCAAACGGCGCGGGACGCCGGCCCCACTTTTCATCGTCGGGTCCCCTCCTACCCGCCGATGTAGCTCATCTCGACCTTGTGGACGTGCTTGTGGGCGGCGAGAAGACCGGCGCGTTCCTCGCTGTAGCGGTCGGTGCGTTGTATCCAGATTTTGGAAACATGCAGGGCGATCGCCTCATCGCTCCAACCGCTGCGCAGGAGGGCGCGCAGGTCCCAGCCGACATGGCCGAAGAGGCAGGTGTAGAGCTGCCCGTCGGCGGAGAGGCGCGCGCGGGAGCAGGTGCCGCAGAAGGGCTGCGTCACCGAGGTGATGAGCCCGAACTCACCGGCGCCGTCGTCCCAGCGGTAGCGGCGGGCGACCTCGCCGCGATAGTTTGGATCGAGCGGTGAAAAAGGGCCGATGGCGGCGAGGGCGGCGAGCACCGCGCGGGCGGGCACGACGCGGTCCATGCGCCAGCGGTTGTGATTGCCCACGTCCATGAACTCGATGAAGCGGAGGATGTGCCCCTCGTCCCTCGCGTATTGAGCAAGTGGGACGACCTGGTCCTCGTTCACCCCCTTTTCGAGCACGGTGTTGAGCTTCACCGCGAGTCCGGCCGCGCCGGCCGCGGCGATGCCTTCGAGGACGCGCTCGACGCGCCCCCGTCCCCCACTCATGCGTTGAAAGGTGCCCGGATCGAGCGCGTCGATGCTGACCGTCAGGCGGGCCAGCCCGGTGGCGGCGAGGGCCTCGCTCTGGCGCGGGAGGAGGAGACCATTGGTCGTGAGGGCGAGGTCCTTCACCCCCTCGACCGCGCGCAGCCGAGTGATGAGCGCCGGCAGGTCCTTGCGCAGGAGCGGTTCGCCGCCCGTGAGGCGGATCTTTTCCGTCCCGAGGGAGACGAAGATGCGCACGAGCCGCTCGATCTCCTCGAAGGTGAGCAGTTCATCACCGTGGAGAAAGGCGTAGTCCGCCCCGAAGACTTCCGCGGGCATGCAGTAGGTGCAGCGCAGGTTGCAGCGGTCGATGAGCGAGATCCGTAGGTCGCGCAGGGGCCGTTGGAGCTGATCGGCGGGCTGGGACATGTTCGAAGGCTCAGGGTTCCCGACGAGCTTGTCCAATGGGAATCGCAGGTGAAGCTTTGCAGGAAGGCGGGACGGCGTATGCTCGCCGGCATGCTCATATCGGTGGAAGAAGCCTCGGTGCGCCTGGCGCGTGCGATTTCATGCGGTCCGATGGAAAGGGTGCCTCTTGGTCGAGCGGCGGGCCGCATCCTGCGCGAGGCCCTCCGTGCGCCCCGGCCCTTGCCGCCCTTCGATCGGGCGATGATGGATGGGATCGCGGTCGGGGCGGAGGCCTTTGCCGCCGGGCGGCGACGCTTTCGTGTGGCGGGGCGGATTCATGCCGGCGAAGCGGCCCCTCCCCTGCCCTCGCCCGATGCGGCCTGCTGGATCATGACAGGGGCGCCCTGCCCGGCGGGCGCCGGCCTCGTGGTTCCGCGGGAAGCGGTGCGCGAACAAGGCGACGAGGTCGTGGTGGAGGAGACCTTCGCGCCCCCGGCGGGCCACTTCATCCATCGCGCCGGGGCGGATGCAGCGGAAGGCGCCGAACTGCTGGCCGCCGGCGTTCGGCTCGACGGTCCCGCGCTTGGGGTGGCGGCCTCGGCCGGAGTGTCCCAGATTTTGGTGACACGACGTCCCCGCGTGGTGGTGGTCTCGACCGGTGACGAACTGGTGGAGCCTGGTCAACCGCTCGAGCCGCAGCAGATCGCGCGCTCCAACCCCTATGCGATCGGGGCGCTGCTCCGTGACCACCTCGAAGTGAAGTTGAGCGAGGCCCACCTGCCCGACGCGCGATCGGTCATGCGCGAGCGACTGGAAGCGCTTCTCGCGGCCTACGATGCGGTCGTCTGCAGCGGCGGGGTCTCGAAGGGCGACCGCGATTTTCTTCCCGAGGTGCTGGCGGAACTCGGGGTGGAGGCGCTTTTTCATGGGGTCGCGCAGAAGCCCGGCAAACCCCTGTGGGTGGGTCGAGGCCCCGCCGGGCAGCTCGTCTTTGGTCTGCCCGGCAACCCGGTCTCGGCCCTCGTCGGGGCGCGCCGCTATGTCGTACCCGCGCTGCACCAGTGGCTCGGAGCGGCGGAGGCGGAGCCGCGGCGAGTGACGCTGGACGAAGCCTTCCGAGGGTCGCCGGGCTTGACGCGCTTCCTGCCGGTGGCGGAAGCCAATGGACGTGCGACCCTGGTGGCGGTCGGCACCTCGGGAGACTTCGTGCATCTCGTGGGAAGCACCGGTTTCGTCGAGTTGCCAGCGCGAGAGGAAGAGTTCGAGGCCGGCTTTGCCGCAGCGTATTTTGGATGGTAGGGTCGGTTGATGGAAAAGCTATCTTATGCTGAAATGCTGGCCCTCACCGCGCCCGAGGTGGTGGGTGGCACAGTGGTCCCGGAGAGCCCGGAGGCCGAGGCCGCGATCGAGCGTTTTCGCCGTTTCTTCAGTGACCTCACGGTCGATCGCGTGGAGGAGGAATGCGCTCGAGTCTATGCGCGGGACGCGATCCTGCATGACACGCTCGTCACCCATCAGGGTATCGACGAAATTCTGCCCTATTTTCGCAGCACCGCCGAGCGCGCGGCGGGGGTGAACGTGACGATCGACCGCACGGTGCGGGACGGGTCGGACTATTTCATCCAGTGGACGATGGACATCACTTGGAAGGGCTTTGGCAAGGGGCGCACGACGCGCTCGGTCGGCATGTCCCACCTGCGCTTCAACGCCGCCGGAGAGGTCGTCCTGCACCACGATTTTTGGGATTCGACGAGCGGCTTTTTCGAGCACCTGCCGGTGATCGGCGGGCTCCTTCGTTGGATCAAGCGGCGCGTCGGGGGCTGAGCCTGCGCGGCCCCGGCGAGGGGAGGCCGGTCTCCTCTGCTTCTTTTGGCAGGCTTCGGCGGGACGCAGGGCTAACGCGATACCAGCGTCTCCAGTTCCTCCACGACCTCCTCGATGGGGCGAAGGCGCTCGGCGGAAAAGAAGCGGTTGAAGCGGGTGATGATC
>JBKHAU010000256.1:0-4581 GCA_046542725.1 Opitutales bacterium | reverse complement strand
TCGCGGCGAAGAAGGCGGAGGGCGTCGATGTCATCACGCTCGGC
Source organism: Opitutales bacterium (assembly GCA_046542725.1). Lineage (GTDB taxonomy): Bacteria > Verrucomicrobiota > Verrucomicrobiia > Opitutales > Oceanipulchritudinaceae > CAWVVV01. The sequence goes on along the minus strand of JBKHAU010000256.1, from coordinate 4,537 downwards.
ATCGGCGACCCGGATGTTCCCACGCCCGACCCGGTGGTCGACGAGCTCTGCCGCGCCATCCGGGACGCCGACGACCTGAACCGGCATCGCTATGGCTGCGACGTTCCGGTCGAAGCCTTCTCCGCGGCGGTGAAAGGGTTCTACCAGCGGCGCTACGGTGTGGATCTGGCCGACGACCAGGTCCAGATGACGATGGGCAGCAAGGACGCCATCGTCAAGTTCTGCCTCGGCCTCCTCAACCCCGGCGACCTCGCCCTCGCGCCGGCGCCCGGCTACCCGACGTACAACATCGGTCACGTCTTTTCGTCGGCAGTCACCTTCCCGATGCCGCTGCGCAAGGAGAACCACTGGCTCGTCGACTTCGACGCCATCCCCCGGGAGGTCTGCCGGCAGGCGAAGATTCTCTGGCTCAACTACCCGAACAACCCCACCACCGCGGTCGCGCCGCTGGAGTTTTTCGAGCGCGCGGTGGCCTTCGGGCGCGAGCACGACATCCTCATCGCGCACGACTCCGCCTACAGCGAGAACACCTACGACGGGTACAAGGCCCCGTCCATCCTGGAGGTGCCCGGCGCGACGGACACGGCGGTCGAGTTCTTCAGCCTCTCGAAGGGCTTCAACATGACCGGCTGGCGGCTGGGGATGCTGGTCGGCAACCCCTCCGCCGTGCAGGCGCTCAAGCTCGTCAAGGACAACGTCGACAACGGCAGCCTGCGCGCGATGCAGTTCGCCGGCGCCGCGGCGCTCAACCAGGCCGAGGAGCTCTTCCCCCGCATCAACGAGGTGTATCGCCGCCGCCGCGACATGGTCTGCGAGGCGCTGGCCGAGGCCGGCTGGCCGGTGGAGCCGCCGAAGGCCACCATCTACGTCTGGGCCCCGGTGCCGGAGAAGTACGCCGGTTCTTCCGGCGCCTTCGCCGAGGACCTGCTGGAGAAGGCCGGGCTCGTCGTCACGCCCGGCGCCGGCTACGGCGAGTGGGGCGAGGGGTACTACCGCATCAGCCTGACCTATCCCGACGAGGTGTTGCGCGAAGCGCTCGGGCGCATCCGCGACATGGGCCGGTCGTAGGAGGTATTTTGGGATGAGAAGTCCAGGACGGCGACGTCCACAACGGCGAAAAATGGTCGAGTCCGTGCCGGAACGGGTTGATCTTGCTGACCTGGCGGAGTCCGTATCTTATGTGGGCAGTCCTGAGCACAAGCGGCATCCGTCGTTTGCGGGTCCCGCCCGCCCCCGGGCGGATGCGTCACAGTGCGACCCTAGCTTCCGCAATCGGCGTGACGAAATTGATTCGTGGTTGCGGGAAGGAATCCGGAGCGGGAGGGTTGGTGAGCCCTGGGAAGGACGATTCCCGCGTTACGTCTGGTATCGAGATGGTGGCTGTCTCTACGAAGCCCGCCTCGTCAATCGGGAATCCGGAGAGTACAAGGGCTATGCGCTTCAGGCGGATGAATGGCCCGAAGGGTTCGAAGGGGATTCGCGTGAGTGACATTTCTTTTTGCTGGAAATGGCTCGACGCAGGTGCCATGGCGCCGGTTGAGTTCGGCCGCACTTTTGCATCCTTGTCGGTTTTGGTAGACGGACAGCCGGTGCCACGGATCGAGGATTTAGCCGCCGAAACCGTTCGAGACGAGTTACATGTCCCACTCTATCCTTTGGCTGAATGGATTGTTTACAACTGGTGGTGCCTCCTTCACGAAGAGCCAACTCCTCAGACCAGGGGGTTTGATTCTCGGCACTCCCTTGCATGCGTCGCCGACGGCTTCGCTTATCCTCCTCTGCGCATTGCGGCGGAGGGGACTTCGATCCGTTTAGTGTGGGGGCCGCGAGAAGCGATGGATGCTCGGCTCCGCTTCTTTGGTGCGGGGGAGGCGCTAGTTGACTACGACTGTGTGGAGGATATGCTGACCGGATTCATACAAAGCGTTTGCGAACGACTTTCCGTTTCTGGAATCGAGGGCACCTGTCTGCAGCGGGAGTGGGATGCGCTTCGGTTGCTCGATGTCGAAGAGCGCCGGTGGTGCGCTGCCGTGGGGGCGCACGGAGTCGATCCCTTCCATCCGGGCGATTTCGATACGGGTCTGTTGGAGCAGGCGTTCCAAGAGCTCCCAAAAGCGGTTTTCGAGGAAATGATTGAATCATGCAGTGCGCGCACTTTCACGGAGGACCTGGACTGGCTTCGCTCTGGTCTGCAGGCATTGGAGCGCAATGATCCTTCGTCTTCGTGTTCTTCTTTGCCTTGTTGTGGGCATTCGCGAGTTAATGTGGTTCCTCAGGAAGGAAAGGACCTTCTGCCGCACGAGATCGGCTACCTGCATGCCAGGGCTCTTCGAAAGCAATTCGGTTTCACTGATGAGCAAAGAGTGAACCCTCGCGAGATGTGGGCCGATCTCTATGGGGACCGCCAAGCAGCCTTTCGTGTTGCGCCAAAGCGTGCATGGCGGATCGATGGGATTGTCGGAAGCGGTGATGCTGGACAGTTGGCGTTCTATTATGGTCCCCGTGGCGAACGGGGTGAGCGGTTTTTGTTGGCGCGGGCAATTGGAGAAGGGCTGCTTGATCGGGCATTGCAACCGGGTGCCCGACTTGTATCTTCAAGCAGATCGGCAAATCAGAAGTACAACCGTGCATTCGCTGCAGAATTGCTGGCTCCGGCAGAGTGTCTTGTGAGGGAATGCGGAGACTACGGTGCAAGTGAAGAAGAGGTGACCGAGTTGGCCGATGCGTTCAATGTCTCCGATCTGGTGGTGCGACACCAACTGGAAAACCGAGGCATTTCTGTAAGGGATACGGCATAGCTCCGCGTCGTTCAGTGGGTAGATGCATGGGTGGAAGATTCACGGCCTACCTCGGCCTCGGCGCCAACCTCGGCGAACGGGAGGAGACCATCCGCCGCGCGATCGGCGCGCTGGCGGGGCACCCGGCCATCGAGGTGAACGCGGTCTCCGCCTTGCTCGAGACCGAACCCGTCGGCGGGCCGCCGGACCAACCCCCGTATCTGAATGCGGCGGCGGCGGTGGAAACCTCGCTCTCGGCCGGGACGCTCCTGGCGGTCTGCCTCGACGTGGAGCAGTTCCTCGGCCGCGAGCGGACCGAACGCTGGGGCCCGCGCACCATCGACATCGACCTGCTCCTCTACGGCGACGCCATCCTCGACGAGCCGGGCCTGACCGTGCCGCACATGGAGCTCTTCCGGCGCCGCTTCGTCCTGGAGCCGCTGGCGGAGATCGCCCCGAACGCGCGCCATCCGCTTCTCGGCGTGACCATCGAGGAGCTGCTCGCGCGCCTGGACCGCCTGCCCGAAGGCGGGGAGGACGACCGGTGAATCCCGCCTCCATCTTCGAGCAGATCCGCCGCCTCCGCGATCCCGAGGACGGCTGCCCCTGGGACCGCGAGCAGACGCTGGAAGGCTACGGAACGTGCGTCCTGGGCGAAGCCGAAGAGCTCGCCGAGGCGCTCGCGTCCGGCGACCTGGAGCAGGTCCGGGAAGAGGCCGGCGACCTCCTCTGGAACCTCTGCTTCGTCGTGCACCTGGCCGAAGAGCGGGGCGCGTTCGCCGGCGCCGACGTGGTGCGGGACGTGGTGGCGAAGATGAAGCGCCGCCACCCGCATGTCTACGGCGACGTCTCCGCCGCGACGCCGGAGGAGGCCCTCGCCGCCTTCCGCGCCGCCAAGGCCGAAGAGAAACGCCGCGCCGCCGAAGACGAGACCTGATCGCCCGTCGCGTGTCGGACAGCCCGTGGCGGTGCGTGGAACCGATGCCGAGATGAGAAGGGACCCTCCGTGAGTGAAGACAGGCTGAAGGTGGGCATGGTGGGCGTCGGCGGCTTCGGCCGCACCCGGCGCAAGTCGCTCCGCGAGAGCGGCTGCTACGATATCGTCGCGGCGTACGACCTCAGTGCCGACGCCCTCGCCGAGGCCGAGCGCGAGGACGGCGCCCGGCCGGTCGCGAGCTACGAAGCGCTTCTGGAGACGCCCGGCCTGGAGGCCATCGTCATCTCCACCGGCGGCAAGTTCCACGCCGAACAGATGCTGGCCGCGATGGACCGGGGCCTCCCCGTCTTCGTCGAGAAGCCCCTCTGCAGCACCCCCGACGAGATGCACGCGCTCCTGGACAAGCAGCGCGAGACCGGCCTCCCCGTCGGCCTCGGCCACGGCGACCACAGCCACGACGCGACCAGCCTCACCATCAAGCACCTCATCGAGAGCGGCGCGCTCGGCACGGTCGCGACCTTCGAGAAGACCACCTGCCACAGCGGCGGGCTTCTCATCCAGCCCGGCGACTGGCGCGGCGATCCGCAGAAGAACCCGGGCGGCATGCTGTTCCAGTGCGGCGTCCACGGTCTCCACGAGCTGATGTTCTACTTCGGCCCGGTCCGCAAGGTCGGCTGCATGATGCGCTATGACGCCAACCCCAACACCGGCACCGCCGACGTGGCCCACTGCCTGCTGGAATTTGACAGCGGTCTCATCGGCACACTGAGCGCCTACCACGTGACGCCCTACCGCCACCGCTTCGACATCCTCGCCACGAAGA
>JBKHAU010000255.1:0-4591 GCA_046542725.1 Opitutales bacterium | reverse complement strand
GTTGAGGGCCTTGAGGATGTCGTGAAGAGCGCCCACCGGCGGCATCTTGACCGAGAAGATCTCGATAAACTTGAAAGCGGCGGTGATCGTCGCGAGGGCGGCGAAGAGAAGGATGGGGATGATCCAGACTCCGCCTTTCTCGAGGTGACTGATATCCCAGAAGTTCTCCGCTTCGGCGGCGAGGGCGAGCGCGCTGCCGAGGGTCGGGTCGAGCGCGAGGCGCCCCTCCCCCGTCTGTGCAACAGAGAAGACGCCCTCGCGAAGATCCGGAGAGAGGGCAGCCGTCGGCGGCAGCGCGGAGGTGTTGCTTTTTAGGGCGAGGCCGGCGAAATCCGACTCCGCGCTGGCGAAATAGTAGGTCGGCCCGAGCGCGATGAAGGTGCCGTCTTCGACATCGCCGCCTTCGACGACGGCGTTGCCCTCATAGGTCTGGCCACCGGCGAGCGCGTCGAAGCGGTCGATGATCGTCTCCAGAATGAAGATCTGCTCGACGAGCTTTTCGCCCTTGGCGAACTCCCCTTCCACGGCGGAGCGGTTGACGGAGGCGTTGAACCTTTCAATCGCCTCGGCATAGAGTTGCTGCTCGCTCAGGTCGATGTCGCGCTCGAAGCGATTGCCCAGGTCGGTCACCAGATTGGCGACATATTCGAGCTGCTCGCGGCGCATCTCGACGCGGTTGCGCAGGGAATCGAGGTCGACGGAACGGTTGTCGCGCAGGCGGCGGGAGCGCTCGGCCTCGCGACGGGCCTCGCGCAGTTCGGCATTGAGCTCGTTGAGCGTGCGATTGAGAGGAATCTTTTCCTCGCGGATGCGCTCCTGAAGGGAGGCATACTCGTCAAGAGCCTCGCGAAGATCAGCCTCGGCACTGCTTTGGGCCTGCTGAAGCGGCTGCGCGGAAAGCAGCGAGCCCAGCCCGAGGGCGAGAAGAAAAAAGGACGTCGGAATACGCATGAGGGCGGCTCTCACTGGATGTTGACCGGCAGCTCGACAAAGGCGGCGTTGCCTGGCGCGCTATAAATAGTGATCACTTGGCGGACGAGCGGGGCAAGGGCAGCATCGTCCTGCCACTGCCAACCATCCTCCGCGAGGACGGCAAAGCCTGCGTGTTCTCCCCGCTGGTCGACGTAGTAGGCGGTGCCGAGGCCAAAGTAGATTGCATCCACCTGCACCTGATTACCGCTCTCAAAGGCACGGAACTCCTCCGTCACCGTCACCGCAGTGTTGAACTTCTGGATCTGCGTGAGACCCGCGACAATGAACTGAATGCGCTGGCCGATGGAGAGGCTGGTCTCGCGCGAATCGGTCGGGATCTGCGCAAAGACCGGCTGGATCTCCTCCTGGAGAGGGTCGGGAAGGGCTCCATGCAAGGCCCGAAAACGCTCTTCCCCCGCGATGATCGCCTCGGTCACCCGACCTTCGATGGTCGAGAGGCGTTCGCTCTCCGCGTTGAGTTCCGCCCGCGCCGCCTCGGCCGCGCTGACATCCTCCTCCGCGTCGCGAATGGTCTCGTTGAGCGCCTCGAGTTCGTCCCGATACAGGCCGATGAGGTTCTCGAGGCTCTCCTTTTCGACCTCCCACTCAGCCGCTTCGGAGGCGATGCGGCGCTCCATATCGACCCATTCCTCAAGGGTCGAAAGCGTTTCATCGAGTTCTGTCTGGCCGAAGGCCAGCGCCGCGCCCGTGGCCGCAAACGCTGTAAAAGAAATCAGCCGTCCCAGTCTGGCAAAGGGAACCGTCAGCATATTAAAGGTTGGATAAAGTTCGTCCTGCGAGGTGCAGCACACGTCATGCTCAGCCGGAAAGGAATCCGGAAAAACGGCTAGAGAGACTGTCCGATTGAACTTTTTCAAGAGCGAATGTTGCGTAACGGCGTCGCTCGCGCGGGTGGCACTGGAAGCTGTGCAAGAGTGTGACATTACGCCCCTTGGTGGGCCTGCGTGCCGTGGACGAAGCTTTTGGCTTCTCCAGAGTGGGCCAGAACCACCGGTTGCATGGTCAAAATTGCCCGGCGCACCCGTTACCGGGGTGCCTTTCACGCCGCTTGACGCCGCTTTTCCCAACGCCAAGGTGGAGCCCATGGCGGGCGCCAGAGGCCGGCGCCCCAGTCTCACCGCTCATGGAATCGCCCCCCTACGTCCTCGTCGCTGACGATCAGCCGGATATTCTCAAGGCCATGCGCCTCCTCCTCAAAGGGGAAGGCATGCGGGCCAAGACCGTCACCACGCCTGTCGAGGCGCTCGAGGCGATCGAGAAGGAAGCCTTCGACGTCGCCGTCATCGACCTCAATTACGCGCGCGACACGACGAGCGGGCAGGAGGGCCTCGATCTCATCCGCCGTATTCAAAAAGTGGATGCAGATCTGCCGATCGTGGTGATGACGGCCTGGGCCACCGTCGATCTGGCGGTCGAGGCCATGCGCGAGGGAGCGGACGACTTCATCCAGAAGCCTTGGGACAACGCCCGCGTCATCGCCACCGTGCAGGCACAGGCCCACCTGCATCGGGCGAAGCGCCGGGCGGGTCTGCTCGAGGCCGAAAACCGTGCCCTGAAGGCGAGCAAGACCTCCGAATTTCTCGCCGCCAGCCCGGTCATGAAGCCGGTCGTGGAGATGATGGAGAAGGTTGCCCCCTCCGACGCCAACATCCTCATCACGGGAGAAAACGGCACCGGCAAGGGCGTCGCCGCACGCTACCTCCACCGCCGCTCCCTGCGGGTGAATGAGCCCTTTATCTCGATCAACATGGGCGGGCTGGCGAGCGGGGTGGCCGAAAGTGAGCTCTTCGGGCACGTCAAGGGCGCCTTCACCGACGCCAAGGGGGACCGCGCCGGCCGCTTCGAGATGGCCGACGGGGGCACCCTTTTCATGGACGAGATCGGCAACATCCCGCTGGAGCAGCAGACCAAACTCCTCCGCGTCCTCGAGACCGGCGAGTTCGAGCCCGTCGGCTCCTCCCGCACTCTCAAAGTCAACGTGCGCCTCCTCAGCGCGACCAATGCCGACCTCCACAAGGAAGTGAAAGAGGGCCGCTTCCGCGAGGACCTGCTCTATCGCCTCAACACGATCCCGATCCACCTGCCGCCTCTGCGCGAGCGCAAGGAGGACATCGAACTGCTCGCCAACGAGTTCCTCGCCGCCCATCGCCAGCGCTACCGCAAGGCCCTCACGGGCTTTGTCGAGCCCGCCCTCGAGGCCCTCCGCGCCTATCCCTGGCCGGGCAACGTGCGCGAACTCAACCACACCATCGAGCGCGCCGTCCTCCTCGCCAGCGGCGACCAGATCAAAGTCGGCGATCTCGCTCTCCAGCCCACCGCAAGCAGCACCGACCTCGCCGCCCAGTCCGGACCCAGCCTCGACGAGATGAGCCTCGAGGAAGTCGAAAAATACCTCATCCAGCGCACCCTCACGCGCAACGGGGGCAACGCCACCCGCACCGCCGAAGACCTCGGCCTCTCCCGCAGCGCCTTCTACCGCCGCCTTCAGCGCTTCGGACTGTAACTGGAATGATGAAGGATGAGTGATGAATGATGAATCGCTCCTCCGCCGGGGCCCCGCTGATCCATCACTGATCATTCATCACTCATCACTCATCATTCACATCCCCCTCCGCCAGGGCCCCGCTGATTCATCATTCATCATTCATCACTCATCACTCATCATTCATCACTCATCACTCATCATTCCCATCCCCCCTCGCCCTCATGCCACGCCGTTCCCGTGTCGCTTATCTGAAGAAGGTCCAGATCCTGGCCCTTGCGTGCGGCTTGCCCGGATTGCTGAGCGTTCTGGTGCTTCTCTGGGCGGGTGACTTCGCGCCCAAGGTCTGGCTGACCGTCCTGATCCTCGCCGGGGGCAGTTGGCTCTACTTCGCCCTCGCCCTGCGCACTCTCATCGTCCGCCCCCTGCAGGTCGCCTCCAACATGCTCAGCGGCCTGCGCGAAGGCGACTTCACGCTCCAGGCGAGTTACCCCGACGGGACCGATCCGCTCGGTCAGGTCATGCTCGAGATCAACCTCCTGCGCGATGTCCTCAGCGAGCACCGCATGGGCGCGATCGAAGCGCACGCGCTCCTCGATAAGGTGGTCGACGAGGTCGACGCCGCCATTTTCACCTTCGACCCGGAGCACCGCGTCACCCTCGCCAACAGCTCCGCGGCGGAACTCTACGGCGAAAAGAAGCAGGACAAGCTGCTTGGGCGGACGGCTCGGGAACTCGGGCTCGCCGAGGCGGTCGAGGGCGATTGCTGTGAGACCATCCCACACCCGCGGGGAAACCAGTCCGGCCGCTTCCTCGTGCGCAAAGGGTCCTTCCGGGAAGGCGGTCGCCCCCACGCCCTCCTCATCCTCATCGACGTGGGACGCAACCTGCGCGAAGAGGAACTCCTGGCCTGGAAACGCCTCATCCGCGTCATCGGACACGAGCTGAACAACTCGATGGCGCCGATCAAGTCCATCGCGCACAGTCTGCGCCGGCTTCTTCACGGCCGTGAGCACCTCGACGCCGAAGACCGCGCCGACGTCGTCGAGAGCCTCGAGGTGATCGAGAGTCGCGCCGAGAGCCTCAGCCGCTTCGTGCATGACTACTCCCGCCTGG
>JBKHAU010000254.1:0-4594 GCA_046542725.1 Opitutales bacterium | reverse complement strand
CGGACGAGGCTGCCGTCGGCCCGGACGATGGTGAGCGGGGCCTCGGCCCCGGCGCGGGCGAGGACGGCCTCGACGGAGCGAACGAGCTCGACCACAACGGGGCTGATTCGGGCGTTGAGCGCGGCGGTGACGGCGCGTTCGATGGCGCCGAGTTCGTTGGAGAGTTCGTGCCCGCAGACGACCGGCAGGTGGCAGAGGTCGGCCGCGATCGTGCGCAACCGCGCCTCGTGGGCAGGGTTGCGGCAGGCGAAGGCGCCGACGATGGCGAGCGCCTGGACCTCCTCGGTTTCGACCAGTTCGCGGATGGCGGTCCGGGCGGCCGCTTCGTCCAGCGGCGTACGCTCCTCGCCGTCGGCGCCGTGCGCGCCGGGGACGGTACGGAGCGGCCGGTGGGGGATGCGCTCGACCGACCAGGCGTCGTACCCCGCCAGGAGGAGGCCCACCCGGCACCCCTTGCCCTCGACGATGGCATTGGTGGCGAAGGTCGTCGCGAGGCTGACGAGCCGCACCGCGCGCAGGCGGTCGGCCGGGAGCGCCTCCAGCGCCTCGGCGACGCCGACGGAGGGGTCATGCGGGGTGGTGAGCCCCTTGCCGGCGGCCAGGACGCTGCGGTCGGCGAAGTCGTAGAGTGCGGCGTCGGTGTAGGTGCCGCCGGCGTCGATGCCCAGGCCGACCCCCTCGTGCGGGGCCGCGTCGGCGAGGAAGGCGGCGCTGCCCTCGGCGTCGGCCTCGGTGGCGATGTCGCCGTCCTCGCCCACCAGGAGGTGGACCGTCTCCTCGCGGACTGCGCCGGTGCCGGCGAGGGCGGCCTCGGCCGGGGTCATGGCCTCGACGATGCGATCGTCCTGGGTGGCGACCACCTCCGTCCCGGGCATGACGACGAGGAACGCGTCCGGGTGCCACTCGCCGGCCAGCATGCGCCGCAGGAGCGAGAGGTCGGCCGGGATCTCCTCGAAGGTCCAGTCCAGGTTGGCGGCGCATTCGCGGGTGAGGGCGCGGTGCTGGTCGGCGTCGGGGTAGTCCCAGCCGACATAGGCGGCGCGGGAGTAGTTGCCCATCCAGCGCTGGTCCCACTCTTCGATGAGGTAGCGGGCAATCTCCTCGCCGTAGCGGTCGCGGTAGGTCTCGTACAGCTCCTCGTAGCGGGCGAAGATGCCGCGGTGCTTGCCCTTGACGCCGGGCTGGCCGCCGAGATCGATAAAGCCGCGGGTGAACCAGTAGGTCCCCGAGTGCCGGCGGAATTCGGCGAGGTAGCGGTCGTGTCCGCCGAGGAAGACGCCGATGCAGTCGTGCGTGCGCGGAAGGACCAGCGGCGCGTGGCGGGGGCGGACCCCCTCGACCCCGCGGCTGCAGAGCCCGTAGCCGACGAGGAGCGCGTTGACGCCTTCGTCCGCGTCGACCCGGTCGATGGCGGCCTGGAGCTCGCGGCGGAGCACGTCCGGCGTGGCGTGGAGGCCCTGGGGCAGCCAGTCGCAGCTGATCTCGTGCGAAAACTCGGGCAGAAGCGCCTCGATCTCGTGGCGGAAGATGGCGCAGCCGATGAAGCGGAGTTTCACGGAATTCTCTTGTTGACAGGAAGTTGGAGAGGTGCTGTCGTCCGGATCGAAGAAAGCCCTCTCATGGGGCCTGTGGCAGCCGTATTGCAGAGAACGTGTTCAGGACGCGGGAGCCGCTCGATGTTGCCATCCTCGCTTTCTGGCCTTAAGGGTCAGATGCTTGGCCTTTCTCCTGATCTCTCTTGAAGCGAGTCCATTGAAACAAATCAAAGTGTGTTCCGGGAATGGCGCTGGATCCTCTTTGACCGTCAGGGATTGCTCGGTGCATTCCTTGACAGATACTGCGAGAACGCCTATCGATTCGCCTCTCTTTTCGTCAACATGAACTTTCCAGGATTCGGCGGCCGAAATCAGATCACCGTTGTACACGGACAATGCCTTTCGATCCTTTTGCGAGGGTCGGAAGGCTTGTGACGTTGGGCGATCTTCCTGGACGAACGTCGGGTGAATTTGGCGAAGGAGAAGGGTGTCTTCTGTCATGTATTCGATCCGTCCAATGCTCGGAGTTTATCGGCAATCGTCATCCAAGAATCGGGACTGCCCATGTCCAATTCGTCGACTTCATCTTCGTCATCCTCCGGGTCGAGCGAATGCCAGTATCCTTTGAAATTATCCAAATCGATTTCCAAGGAGATCTCTCGCCGGGGGAGGGTCCATTCGGCCTGAACACCCCCTTCGGGTGTCGGATAAACATGTGGAAGAGCAAGATCGTCCGGATAAAAGGTATCGAACGCGTCCGCAAGCCGATCAAGGGCTTCCTTTTTGGGCGTTTTGCCACCTCCGTCCAGCCAGCCGTCCCTCAAGGTTTTGAATTCGTCCAAGCGGGCCGGTACATCAAGCGGCTCAAGCAACGTAATATGATCTACTGATTCGATTCGCGTCAGCGAGTCCCGTCGATCATACCGCCCAATCCCTTGCAGAAGAACCTTCCGTCCTTCGTTACGGAATCCATTAAATGCCTCCATGATTGTGTCATAAGCTTCCTCGTCATAGGAGGCCCCAAAGGTTCTACCTTCGACCGTTTTGAGCTCGAATGTCATGTCATCCTGATCCATTGCGGGAATCCACCCTCGAAGGGCTACCTCTTCGGTTCTGTGTTTGCGTTTCGAGGTATCCAGCAGACGCCGCCGAGTATCTGGCGTCAGGCGTGCAATGGGTTTGCCTGAACTGTCTTCGAACTCTATCATCTCTCCCTGACGCAGGCTCCGGCCAAAACGGTCGAACCTCCCGAGGACGGCAGAGGGAAGCGCATTGATGCGTTTGCCCTCTTCCGCTTGGCTGATTGCTGCGATGATGCTGTTGCGTGCTTCTTCAAAATAGGGGGTATGAGCTGATAGAAGCGCAGCGGTGGAGCCTGCGAGTGTGAGTGCGATACGGGCAACGACGCCCCCTTCGGAGAGTTCGGCCAACTGCAATGCAACCGTGCTGGTGAAATGCCGGGGTGTTCGATGCCTTTGTGGGTTTTCCTTTAGGTATTCATGCTTGGCTACCTCAATGACCATGTCTTCGAGCGCAGCAAGGTCTTTGAGAAATTCAAGAGGCAAGGCATGCTCATCAAAGCGCTTGCCCTTGAAGTGCGGTGTCATGAAAGACTCGCGCATTGCTGATGCTCCATCGGATTGCCCACTACTCTGATTCTCTATATCGGCGAATTTTCGGTTTGTGTCAAGATATCTTCGGGCTTGGTCCCTGCATCAAGGGTTGAAAACACCATTCACTATGGGAAGTGCTTTTTGCCTCTTGAAGATGAGCGGGTCTACAGCTGTTCGTCGGTCTGGTTGCGGCGAAGGGTCTTCAGGACTTCAGCAAGAGCGCCCCGCAGGCAATGGCCCGCGGGGCGCAAGGGTTGGTGGTCGCTACTGGACTTGAACCAGTGACCTCCACAATGTGAGTGTGGCGCTCTGCCGACTGAGCTAAGCGACCCTTCGGTTCCGGACGCATCCTACCCCGCGGCGGGCGGCTGTCAAGAGGAAGTTGGCGCAAGTTCGCGGCCGTGGGCGCACCGGACCGCCCAGGCGTCCGCCGCGTCGGCGGCGCCGGCGGCGTCCGCGGTGCTGGCGGCGGGTTCGGCCGGTTCGTGGCGCAGGATGACCGGCACATCGGGGGAGACGCCGAGGCGGTTGGCCACCGCAATGCTCCGCGCCCGCAGAAGGAAGAAGAGTTCCCGCTCCGCGGTGCAGAGCGACTCGTAGTTGGCCTGCCCCTTCGCGATGACGACGTCGGCCTCCTTCATGAGGCGTTTCAGCTTCTTGCCGGCTTTCTCGACCCAGAGGCCGAGCATCGGCGCGCCGGGGTCGAGCACCTCGACGCCCTCGATGGCTTCAAACCCCATCTCGCGGGCCTCGTCGGCGGTGACGTCGTTGAGGATGGGGCCGTGCCGCGCGACGACATGCACCGAGCGGCCGCGGGCCAGCTCTTCGACGAGCAGCCGGTCGAGGATGACTTCGCCGGCGTTGTTGAGGATGTAGAGGACGCTCTCGGCCCGGGCGAGCGCCCGCAGGAGGGGCTCGGAATCGTCGCGGGCCGGCTCTTCGGCCCGGGCGCGGCGCAGCACGTGCTCGGCGGCGACGCGGTCCTGGACGCCGGCCTCGATGGCGGCGCCGTCGAGGGCGAGGCGGACCGCGGCGGCGAGACGGTTGTCGGCGGCGTCCAGTTCGGCCCGGAGCTCGTCGGCGAGGGCGCTGACGGCCTTGTTGCTGCGGGCCTTTTCGTTTTCGTAGGGATCCTTGACGCCGAGGGCCTTGTAGGCGGTGGTGAGGCACCCGAAGATGATCTCCGGGGCGCTCTTGTCGAGATCGGGCTCTTCGGCGAGGTCGGCAAGCGCGCGCAGCAGCACCTTGCGGTGGATCCACTCGTCCTCGCTGACCAGGCGCGCGGTGGCGAGCACCTGGTTGAGGGCGTAGGGAATGCAGTCGGGATTGGCCTGCATGGGCTGGGTCTCCCCGTCCGGATCCACGGGCAACGAACGCGGCCGCCCGGTGCGGCCGGCGTGTCTGCCGGTCTATTCCACCACCCGACCGAGTTCGCCCACGGTCAGG
>JBKHAU010000253.1:0-4603 GCA_046542725.1 Opitutales bacterium | reverse complement strand
CCGCGGGGAAGCGGCCGCCGGCGCCATGGCCGCCCGCGCCTGGGCGAGCTGGGCGCCCGCGTGCGGCAGGGGCGCCGCCGGGCGCGTTCCCGAGCCCTCCGCCGCGGCCGAAGCCGGCCGCGCTTCGAGGCCGCCGGGACGGGCGTTTTGGGAGAGGCCGCGATCGAGGTATTGACGCCACTCGCGCGCGACCTGCGGCGAGGGACGGGAGGACGCCGCAGGAGCGGTGGAGGAAGGGGCGACCGACGCCATTTCCCCTGCCGGGACGGAAAAGGGGGATGCGCTCATGGGAGCGAAAGAGAGGGTGAGGAAGGGTGGTCCTAGGCCCCGCGGCCATCGCCGTTGCGATTGTTTCGCATGACCTCGGCCATCGCGACGACCTTCTCGGTCGCGCCCTCCTCCTGGCGGGAGGCATCGATGATGGAGGACCAGATGGCGGCCACGTTCTCGGGGCGCATCTGCATGAGCACTCCCGCGGCGTTTCGCGGCGGGGTCTGGAGCAGGACGGAGGCGACACGGTCGGGCTCCATCAGCTCGTAGGTTTTGGCCACTTCCTTGAAGTAGGCCACCTCGTCGTCCGTGAAGCGCTCGGGCTCGGCGGCCGCGGCGGCTTCGTCCTTGTCGTCTGCCTCTGCCCGAGCGCTCTCCGGCAGCGCGATCTCGACTTTGGGCGTCAGGGCGGCGCCGGAGCGGATGCGGCCCATCAGGTCGATGAGCTTGGAGACGCGCAGCGCGTTGGCCTCGGTCGCCTGGGAGGCGTCGAGGATGGCCGTCCAAATCGGGGCGACTACTTCCGGTTTCATCTCGAGAAGGGTCTTGGCGACCTCTTCGACCGGGGTCGCGAGGAGGATGGGCACGACCTTCTCCGGGTCCATCGCAGCGTAGGTCTTGGCGACGCGCTGATAGTTCGCCTGCGCGTCGTCATCGTAGAGGACGAACCATTCGCGAATCTCTTCGCGCGCGGCGACCAGTTCGGTCGCGCGCTTGTCGAGGCTGGCGGTCCGGGCGGCCAGTTCCTTCTCGAGCTTTTCGAGGGCGCCCTCACGCTCGTCGAGCTCTGCGCTGCGCTCGATGAGCTCCTTCTCCAGCTCATGGAGCTCGGTGAAATAGCGGTCCCAGTAGAGGGGCGTGGCGGGGTCGAGGCGTTCCTCCTTGGTCTCGGGCGGGCGGGCGGCCGCGACAATCGCGTCGAGGTGCATGAAAGCCATGCCTCCAACCACGCCGAGGCTCAGGAAGAGAGCGAGGAGGGCAGCAATCCAAAGGCGCTTGGCAGACATGACACGAATGAGGGGAAAGGGTTAGGCGGGGGTGCGGCGGCGGGCACGGTTGAAGTTGGCGCGGGTCCAGTCCTCCAGTTCAGCTTCCTCACGACGGCGCTCACGCACGGCATATTCGGCAAAGTAGTGCTCGCGCAGGCTCTCCCAGACGCGGACCTTGAGGGCCGCCTGGACAAAGAGGCGGCGCGCGCCCTCGGCCTCTCTTGCGAGCTTGCGCTCGACCTGCTCGAGTTCGCGCAGCTGGCGGGAGCGCTGAGCCGCAAAACTCGTGTAACCCTGCTCCCAGAGCCCTCCGGGAGCACTTGCCCGGCGCGCCGCGATCTCCTCGAGGGTGGCCGCGACGGCCGCGCGGGCCCCGCTCGTGCGATCCTGCCCTGCGCGCCAGTCGGCCCGCAGGCGAAGGTAGTGGCGCTGCGCCTCGTCGCGCTCCTCCTCGGCGCGGGTGAGAACCATCTGAAAGGGATAGGGCGGGCGTCTCATGAGCGGGCCTTTCCGGCGGGAGCGGCCTGGGCGGTGCGGGCGAGCGCGGCAAAGGCTTCGAGGCGGTCGGTCGGCTCGCCGGGAGACTGCCGGAGGAGCTGCCAGATGCGCTCGCCCTCGTCCATCGTGCGATCGAGCTCGGGATTGCGCCCGCGCTCGTAGGCGCCGAGCGTCTGCAGTTCCCGGTATTTGCGGTGGCGTGCCAGGACCTCGCGCGCGTGCCCCGCGAGCTGGCTCTGCGCATCGTCGTAGAGACGATGGGAAAGGCGGCTGAGGCTGCCGAGGACATCGATCGCGGGCCACTGTTGCTCGCTCGCGAGATCGCGCGAGAGGAGGATGTGACCATCGAGGATGCCGCGCACGGTGTCGGTCACCGGCTCGGAAAAGTCATCGCCCTCGACGAGCACGGTGTAGGCCCCCGTGATCGAGCCGCGATCGCTCTGGCCGGCACGCTCGAGAAGCCGCGGCAGCATGGAAAAGACGCTCGGGGTGAAGCCGCGCGCGGTCGGGGGCTCACCCACCGCGAGGCCGATCTCGCGCTGGGCGAGGGCGAGGCGGGTGAGCGAGTCCATCATGAGGAGCACGTTCTGCCCGCGGTCGCGGAAATACTCTGCCACGGCGGTGGCGAGAAAGGCCGCGCGCACGCGCAGGGGTGGCGCCTGGTCCCCCGTCGAGACGATGAGGACAGACTTGCGCAGGCCCTCCTCGCCGAGGACCTCGTGGAGAAACTCGCCGAGCTCACGACCGCGTTCCCCGATGAGGGCAACGACGTTCACATCGGCCGTCGAGTTGCGTGCGATCATGCCCAGAAGGGTCGACTTGCCCACCCCGCTGCCGGCAAAGATGCCGAAGCGCTGGCCCTCGCCGCAGGGCATGAAAAGGTCGATCGCGCGCACGCCGGAGCCGAAAGGCCGGTCGATGGGGCGGCGGTGGAGGGGGTTGGGGGCGTCCTGATAGAGGCGGACGCTGTCGCTCGCGTTGATCATCCCGCGCCCGTCGATGGGCTGGCCGAGTCCGTCGAGGACCCGCCCGATCATCTCTGGGCCGACCGGCACGCGAGAGGTCGACTGGCGACGCATCACCGGGGTCCCCGGGTGGATGTGGTGGGTCTGCTGAAAGGGCATGAGGAGCAGGTTGTCTCCCGCGAAGCCGACCACCTCGGCCGGGATCTGCTCGCCCGTGGCGGCGGGCTGGATCATGCAGAGGTCCCCCACCCCGGCGTCGGGCCCGACAGACTCGATGATCATACCGCGGGCTTCCACCACGCGACCGACGCGCAGCCAGGGGTCGAGGCGGCGAGCCTGGGTGGGGAGCCATTCGGCCCAGTTGGTCGCGGGCGCGCTCATGCGTCGAGTTTCCAGAGGCGCTGGAGTTGGGAGAGGCGGCTCGTCAGGCTGGCGTCGAGGATGCCACCCTCGCCCACGAGACGGCACTCCACGGCGGTGCAGGAGCTGTCCGGCTTGAGGCGGCAACGCGGAGGCAGGCCGAGTTCATTCTCCGCCCAGTAGGCCTCGAGCTTCCGGGCGTTGTCGGGGCTGAGACGGATCTCGACCTCTGTCTTCTCGCCTCCGACCTGGGCCGCGAGGGCGCGCCGGACCCAGGTATCGAGCTGCTCGTCGGTGAGCTCGAAATCTGAGAGGACGGCCCGCACGCCGGCGAAGACGAGTTCGGGGACCTGCGCCTCCCACTGCTGCATCCAGCGCTCGAGCGCTGTCTCGAGCGAGCCGAGGATCTGCTGGTGGAAGGCCACCGCCTCCTGCCGCACATCGTTGAGCTGGGCCTGGTAGTGGTCGCGCAGTTCCGTCTCGGCGGTCTCGCGGGCCGCCGCCACGCGCACCTCCACTTCGCTCGCCGAGACCATTGGCTCGGCGTAACGGGCGCTCACCGCGCTCGGTGAGGAGCGAAAGAAGACTGTGAGCTCAGCTGACAACTTCGCCTCCCTGGTCGAGGGTGATCTCGCCTTCCTCCTCGAGCGAACGCACGGCCTGGATGATACGGTCCTGGGCCGCCTCGACATCGCGCAGGCGAACCGGCCCAAGCATCTCCATCTCCTCCAGGATGGTCTCGGCGGCGCGCTTCGAGACCGCTCCGAGAAGGGCGTCCTGGAGGCGCTTGGAAGCCGACTTGAGGGAAATGACGAGATCCTTCGACTCCACTTCGCGCATGACCCGCTGGAGATCGCGGGCGGTGAGGATGGAGAGGTTTTCGAAGGAGAACATCTTGCGCTGCACGCCTTGGCCGAGCGCCGGATTCTTTTCCGTGATCTTGGCGAGCAGGTTCTTGCTCATTTCCTTGCTCAGGTTGTTGAGCACATCGGCCACCATGCGCAGCCCGCCACTCTTGTGCGGGGGTTCCTCGTCCTTTTGCGTGAAGTGCTGCCGCATCGCCTGGATGAGCTTGTGAATGTGCTCGAGGGAGACCTCCTCCATCATGCCGATGCGCTCCATCACTTCCTCCCGCTGGGTGGGGGCGAGCATCTTGATGATGTCGGCGGCGCGCTCCGGGCTGAGGAAGGCGAGGACATAGGCGATCGTCTGGGCCTGCTCGTCGCGTAGAAAATTGTAGACCAGGCGCAGCGGCATGCTGGCGAGAGCCTGCTTCACCTCGCCGGTATTCTCGACCGGGGCGAGGCGGCTGAGGAGGTGGTTGGCATGGTAGTCGCCCTTCACCATCGAAAGGGCGCGCTGGGCGAAGCGGGAGCCGCCCAGGACCGAGGTGACACTGTCTGCCAACAGAGTGCTGAACTCGTCCGTGACCCGGCGCTGGAGGTCCTCCGGAACGATCTCGAAGGAGGTGATCTCGCGGCAGATCTGCTCCATCTCGTCCTCTTCGAAGGACTGCAGGAG
>JBKHAU010000252.1:0-4610 GCA_046542725.1 Opitutales bacterium | reverse complement strand
TGCCCGGGAGCGCCGACGTCCCCGTCGCAGGGAGACGTGCCCGGGAGCGCCGACGGTCCCCGTCGGCAGGGAGACGCCGGATGCTCCGCCCGGACCTTGCACTCTTCTCGGAGCCAAAGCCATCATGGCGGAACTTGGGTGAGGACTGTGGAGCGCTGCGAGGGCTTGTTCTCTTGACGCTCAGCGCACCCGCCGCGGCGCGCCTGCGGCGATGTCCACGGGCATCGCCGCGATGACGTGGTCGGGTTCGGCGGTCGGCACCTCAAACCCGTTCCAGGCGAAGAGTCCGGCGTCCATTTCCGCCACCTCGGCCGGGCAGAGCCGGTAGGGTTGATGATGCACCCGCCCTTCGAGAAAGCGACCGCCCCCCGCGTGGCTGAGAAAGCGATAGCGTTCGCAGAGAAAGGCGTCGAGTGAGCCGCGTTCCGCCGGTCGCCCTTGGGCGGCGTCGGCGCGGTAGCGGAAGCGCAGTTCACGATGCGCCGTCGGCTGGTCGCCCCGCGCCGTTGCCCGGTAGTCGACCCAGCCGTCGGCCGTCTTCTGCACGGCAAGGCCGGTGTGGCGATAGGGGAGCTTGAAAATCGTCCGCGCCACCGCCACGGCGAGTCGGTGATCGGCTTCGAGGCTGAAGAACCATACCCCGCTCCGACCGCTCGCACGGTGGCGCACGTAGGTCCGCAGGTTGAGTTCGGGAAATGCGCGCAGGCCCGGCACTGGTGGCAGCGGCGGGACGCGGATGCCCGACATGTAAAACGGCACGATCGCCACCCAGGCTGCCTCGTCGAAACAGTCCGGCTCGAGCCCTTCCGGAAGCCTGCGGGCGACGAGTGCCGACTCCATCTTCCAGTGGAGGAAGAGCAACTCGCTCCAGCGCTGGCGCAGGACGGGGCGAAAAGGGGGCGCGGACTCGGGCGTGGACATGGCGGAAGATGGCGCCGGGCGGTCCCCACCGCAAGGAGTGGCCTTTTTGTTTGCGGGGCGAATCGGCCCGCTTTGCGATGGCGGGCGCGATGTGGCGCCTGCACCGTTACCTCTTCCTGTCGACCGCGGCGATCGCCTTCGCGAGCGTGGGGGTGATCGTACTGTTGATGGTCGTGGGCAATGCGTTGCGCGACCTCTTTGACCTGGTCGACGAGGGCAAGATCACGACCGAGACGCTTTTCGATCTCCTCCAGTTGCTCATTCCCTACACCTTCTCATACGCCATGCCGGCGGGGGCGCTGATGGGCGTGCTGGTGGTCGTCGGGCGGCTGTCTTCGAACAACGAGTTGACCGCGCTCAAGGCCTCCGGGATTTCGCTCTGGCGGGTCTCCGTTCCCCTCGTGCTCTTCTGTCTGCTCGCCACTGGCATCACGGCGTGGATCAACGCCTATGCCGCGCCCTCCGCCCGCGCCTCCTACAAGGATCTCATCCCCAACGCCATTCGCGCCAATCCGCTCCGCCTCATCGTGCCGCGGCAATTCGTGCACGACTTCCCCGGCTATGTCGTCTTCGTGGGAGATATCGAGGGCGAGGGCCAGGCCTCGATCATCCGCGACGTGTGGATCTGGGAACTGGACGATGACAGCCTCCCGGTGCGCATCTTGCGGGCCGAAGCGGGCGACCTGAGCTACGATGTGGAGCGGGACTCGCTCATCCTTCGCCTCGAGCAGGGCTTCGTCGAATTGCGTGACACCGCGGATCCCAACGATCTCGGCGAAGTTCAGCCAAGCCTGTTCTTCGACAACGTCTCCATCCGCCTTCCGCTCGAGGAGGTCTTTGGGCGCACCGAGCAGGTGACCAAGGTCGCCTACCTCTCGCTCCCCCAAAAGCTGGACCGCCTCGACTCCCTCAGGCAACGCCTTGCGCGGGCTCCGCCCGTGGAGCGCGAAGCGCTGCAGCGGGAGATCACACAGGTGCGCTACCGCATCCAGGATGGCTTCGCCAGCGCCGTCAGCGCCCTTTCCCTGGGGCTCCTTGCCATCCCCCTCGGGATCAAGGTGAGCCGGCAGGAAACCTCGGTGAACGTCGGCCTCGCGATTGCCCTCATGCTTCTGTATTACCTTAGCAACGAAATGCTGGCCTGGCTTCGGGATAATCCGGCGGCCCATCCCGAGCTGCTCGTCTGGCTCCCCAATCTCGTTGCCCAAGGGTTTGCGGCTTGGCTCTTCCTTCGCGCCAATCGGCACTGAGGGCTGGCGGGGATGACATTTTGTGCCGCCCGCAGGGCATGAAAGGGACGGAATTCGGCGAGATAAGTCGGCTCGGAAAGTGTTTCTTTGGTTGCATAAGTTGTTTTTATTGAGAACTTTGCGGGATTGAAAAGGCGGCCGGCCCGGCTCCTGGCACGAGGGTCGCAAAAGGGCTGAGCATGTGTGCTCAAGCCATTTCCCTGTTGCCCGAGGAGGCCTCCCCGGCGCTCCTCCGCGCTCCTGCCGGCCGGTTCTTCTTCGAACGCCTCTTTCGCGCGATCGCGCGTTTCTGCCTGCTTCGCCTTGCCGGGGTGCGCCTGCACGGGTGGGAGCGGTTGCCGCGCTCTGGAGGCGTGCTCCTGGTCGCCAACCACCTGAGCTATACCGATGCGCTTCTCCTCGCCGTCGCCTCGCCGCGACCGGTCCGGTTCCTCGGCGCCGCGCAGTTGCGTCGACACGGGTGGGGCCGGCTGCTGTTTCGCCTTTTCGGTGTCATCCCCGTCTCTCCCGCTCAGCCCCTCGAGGCCGTTCGTCGGGCGGCCGCGGCAGTCCGGGCAGGTGAGGTCGTGGCGGTGTTTCCCGAGGGCGAGATTTCGCTCACCGGCGCGATGCTTCCGTTCCAAAAAGGTTGCTTATCGATCGCAAAAAGGGGCCAATGTGACCTCTTTGGTTGTGGCCTCCGGTATGACCCCCATGCCCGCATACCCCTCTTTGACTCATGGCGGCGCCGGCGCTACCCCAAGCTGCGCTGGCCGTGGCGCGCCGGGGTCGTTCTCGGAGCCCGCCTGAACCCCGTGGAAAGTACGATGAAGGAAGTCCAGGATTTGGTCTATGACGCCCGGTTCGAAGCCTTTGGGCAGGACCCTCGGCTGCAGGAAAACCTCGCCGCCCGCGCCATCCGCAATCTCAAGCGCCATCCCTTCCACCTCCAGGTGGTCGATCTCTCGACGGGGCGCAAGGAGCTGAAGTCCGGCATGTTGCTCGCGGTTGCGCTGACTCTCGCGGATCTCTGGCGCGAGCGCCTCGCGGGCGAGGAGCGGGTCGGGGTCGTCTTTCCCAGCGGGCTGGGGGGCATCCTGACGAACCTCGCGCTGACCTTTCTCGGCAAGACGCCGGTCAACCTCAACTTTTCCGTCGGTCCTTCGGTGAACCGCAAGTGCATGGCCAAGGCCGGCTTGCGCACGCTCATCACGGCCGGACCGGTGATCCAGAAGCTGCCCGAGTTCCCATGGCCCGAGGAGGGCACCATCGACCTCGTGGAGGAGCGCGCGAAGCTTCGCAAGGCCACCATCCTGAAGAATTTCGTCAAAGCCCTGGTCCTGCCCTCCGGCCTCCTCATGCGGCATTTTGGGATTGCGGCGCAGGGTGGCGAGCGCGAGGCCGCCATCCTCTTCAGCTCGGGCAGCACGGGCGATCCCAAGGGGATCGTGCTCTCCCACCGCAACATTGTCGCGAATTGCCTGCAGATCGCGGATTGCGAGCTGCTCGATCGACGCGAGACGATGCTGGCCTGCCTGCCGATGTTTCACAGCTTCGGCTTCACCGTGACGCTCTGGTATCCGCTCATGACGGGTCTGAAGACGGTGTGCCTGCCTTCCCCCCTCGAGACGAAGCGGCTGGCCGAGGCGGTGCGCGACGAGAAGGTGACGGTCATGATGGGCACGCCGACCTTTTTCCGCCCCTATTTCAAGCGCGTGCCGAAAGAGTGGCTCGCCTCCCTGCGCTTTGTCGTGGGAGGAGCGGAGAAGACCCCGCCGGGCTTTGCGGAGCGCTGGGAAGCACACTTTGGCAGCCTTTACCTCGAGGGCTATGGCCTGACCGAGACCTCCCCTGTGCTGTCCTGCAACCTTCCGACCGAGACCGACGGGCACTCCAACCGCGAAATCGGCACGGTCGGTCGGCTCTTCCCCGGAATGCGCGCGCGCGTCACCCACCCCTCGACCGGGCAGGTCCTGCCGATGGGCTCCTCCGGCGTGCTCGAAGTGCAGGGCCCGAATGTCTTTCATGGCTATCTGGACGACGCGCACGCCAACGAGGTGGTCTTCCGCGATGGGTGGTTTGTCACCGGCGACCTCGCCAAGCTCGAGGCCAGTGGTTTCATGACGATCGAGGGCCGCCTCTCGCGCTTCTCCAAGATCGGCGGGGAAATGGTCCCTCACGGCACGATCGAGCAGGAGGTCATCCGCGCCTTCGAACTCGATGATGCAGAGGAGCCGCTCGTCGCCGTCACCGGCGTCCGCGACGACGTCAAGGGCGAGTCCCTCGTCCTTCTCTCCGCCGTCGAGATCCGCGCCGACGAACTGCGCCGCCGGCTCATCCTTGTCGGTCTGCCCAACCTGTGGATCCCCCGGCGCATCAAGCGCGTTGACGGCATTCCCTGCCTCGCCAGCGGCAAGCTCGACCTCCGCGCCCTCGCCGCCCTCGCGGATGCCGAGTGAT
>JBKHAU010000251.1:0-4617 GCA_046542725.1 Opitutales bacterium | reverse complement strand
TGAGGAAGGACTCGGCCTTGTTCGGCTGGCAGTGGTCGGTGTTCAGCGCGATGAGCACATCGTACTGCTCGGCGAGGCGATGGGCGGCTTCGGCGAGAAGGATCACGCCGTAGACAGCATCCTTGTGGTTCAGACCGCTGGCGAACTGGCCGGCTCCGAGGGAGAACTGGATGATCCCATCCGACTTGGAGTCAGCGAAGCCTTTCATGGCCGCGTTGAGGGTCGTCAGGTTGACGCAGTTGATGGCCGGGTAGGCGTAGTTCCCCTCTTGGGCCGCCTCGAGCATCTGGGCGAATTGTTTCGGTGTCGCGATGGGCATGATGTGCGCAGTTGCAGTGTTTCGATATCTTGTAGAAAGAAACGCCGGAATATGCAGCCTGCGCAACGACCATCAAGCTGATTCTCGTGAGGTTTATTTATGTTGTGTGCGCGCAGGATTAACTCGGCTAATCGAGGGATTGGGGCGGCAACGTGCCGTTTCCTCCCGACGGGCTGGAGACAATCGAGTTGCTTGCGCCCGTGGGATCGCCTCAGACTGTGAGGATGAAGCTGAGCGTGGCGGAAAAGTTCATCCTCTTTTGTCTCGATGACCAAACCGGGCGCTTTCGGGCGCTGCCGGAGCGGTCTTTCGAATATGGGCTGGCGGGAGCCCTCCTGGAAGATCTCGCCGAGGCCGATTGGATCTCGGTCTCACCGGAGCGCGTCGAGGTTCGCCAGGAGGTGAGCGAAGCGACGGAGGCCGACACCGTCAGGAGTGCGGCCATGACCGTCCTGCGGAAACTGGAGCGGCCGAGCCTGCAGGGCGCGCTCGGAGCGCTCGCGGGAGAAAGCTCCCACCTGCGCGATCGGGTACTGAAGAGCCTCGTCGACCACGGCCTGCTCTCGCGCCACACGGAGGAGTTTCTCTGGTTCTTTCACTGGGACCGCTATGAAACGCTCTCCCTCACCGAAGAGATCGCCGTGGCCGGGCGCTTGCGCAAGGTGATCATCGAGGAGGGCGAGGAGGCCACTCGCGAGGAACTCGTGCTCATCGCCTTGATCGAAGTCTGCCAGTTGGGCTCGCTCCTTTTCAGTCATGCGGAATGGGAGCGCTACCGGGAGCGGATCCGCGCCTTGGCCCGGGCCGACAGCATCGGCTGCGCCGTGCGCGACTCGCTCGTGGAGATCCAGCGCGCAATGCTCGAGGTGCGTGCCTACTCCGGCATGTGAAAGGGCCGCACATCCGGCTTGAATGGGCCGCAGGCGCAGGTTGGCTGCTCTCCCGCGGCGGCAAGGGAGGTCCCTTGACAGGGTCCGTAGCCTATTCCGCGCGAGGACGGCGCTGAGTGTCCCGCCAAGCGTCACGATGGTTGCGAATCCAGTCGAGCAGGGCTCGTTCGAAGCCGATGTCCCGACCCTGCTTTTCGGACTCGATCCACTTGTGCCGCAGGATCTCCTCACGCTCGGCGAGGAATTCCTGATAGAGGCTCGACTTCTTGAGGAGGGTTTCGCTCATGTCAGTCTTTGGTCGATGCGGGTGGGGGCTCATTCCGGAGGGGCAACGTGCGCTGTTCGGAGTTTCTTAAGGGAAGTTGTACCGGGGTACGCGATATTGCGAGTGAATTTAGGGGTCTCGCTTCATCACGTATGAAATTGTGCCCGATCTTGGACCCAAACATCGGGAGGGCAGGCAGTTAGGTTGAGCCCAATTTTGTGATCACCTGCTGGGCGATGTTCCGAAAGGCGGTCGAGGCCGCCGACTGCGGTTGAGCCTTGAAGATGGGGATACCCCGGTCCCCACCCTCACGGATAGCGGTATCGAGCGGCACTTGACCGAGCAGTTGGGTTTCGAGCGCGCGGGCGACTTCGGCGCCCCCGCCTTCGCCAAAAATATGTTGGTGCGAGCCGTCGGGGAGGACGAGGTAACTCATGTTTTCCGCCACGCCGAGGATGGGCACGTTGACTTTGGCAAACATGCGGGCACCGCGACGGGCGACGTTTACGGCGGCGGCCTGCGGGGTGGTGACGACGACGGCCCCGGAGACGGGGATCGTCTGCACCAGACTGAGTTGGGCATCGCCGGTGCCGGGTGGGAGGTCGACGATGAGGACCTCGAGTTCACCCCATCTCACATTGCCGGCAAACTGCTGAATCGCCTGGTTGATCATCGGACCGCGCCACACGACCGGGGCATCGTCCTCCAGGAGGAGGCCCATCGACATGCAGCGGATGCCGAAGTTTTCCGGCGGGATGATCTTGTCGCCCTCGATTTCCGGGCGACTGCTCACGCCGAGCATGAGCGGAACGGAGGGGCCGTAGATGTCGCAGTCGAGAAGCCCGACCTGAAGGGACGCGTCGCGTTTTCGCAGCAGTTCGTCGATCGCGCAGGCGAGATTGACGGAGAAGGTCGACTTGCCCACGCCGCCCTTGCCGCTGGCCACGGCGACGACATATTTGACTCCCGGGATGCCGCCTTGCGCTTGTCCACCGCTGCCACTGGCGGCGGCGGATCCTTTGGGCGCATGCACGATCACCTCGACGTTGACGGTCGAAACGCCGTCGAGCGCGTTCAGGACCTGTTCGACCTCGCCGCGGAGCTGCGGCGCGATCTTCGGGTCCGAGGTCGTGACCTCGAGCTGCACATGGGCGTGGCCGTCGGCATACTCGACCTGTTTGACCAGACCGAAGGATAGGATGTCACGGCTGAATCCCGGATAGCGGACGGACTTGAGTGAGTCGCGAAGGGTGGAAGTGTCCAAAATGGAGGAGGGTTCGGGGAAAACGATCGGCCTTTGTCCCGGAGATGAATCCGGCGGGATGCGAAAAGGAGGAAGA
The DNA here is from genome assembly GCA_046542725.1 of Opitutales bacterium. Taxonomy (GTDB): domain Bacteria; phylum Verrucomicrobiota; class Verrucomicrobiia; order Opitutales; family Oceanipulchritudinaceae; genus CAWVVV01. The sequence continues at coordinate 1,803 of JBKHAU010000251.1, read as the reverse complement.
TGAAGACCTTTCCTGAGGCGGCAACCTCAGAAGGGTCGAATTCTCGACGGGGCGTTGCACTCCGCCCTTGCTCCGTGTGCCCCTCGCGCTACCGATATACGGCATGCTTCGAACCGGAAAAACGCCTCGTTCCACCGCCATTGGTGTCATTTTCTGCGTTCTCTGCACGGGTCTGCTCGTCGCGCCGGCGGCCGCCCAAGTGCAGGGCGGCCAACTGCAGGAGATCGAAGGCGAGGGGCAGCGCGACCAGCTTCAAGTCGTGGTCCGCTCCCCCGACGCGGAGCTCCAGCGGCACGTGCAGCGGGCTTTTTCCTTCCACGGTGCGTTTGAGGTGCGCGCCTCGGGCAGGAGTCATTTTGTCTTCGAGTTCGAGCCAGTGGGGCGATCGACCGTCGAACTCGTCATCTCGAGTGCGGGGCAGCAACTCCTTCAGGAGCGTTTCGAGGGACGAGATACCTTTCAGGCCGCCGCGAAGGCGGCCGACTATGCGGTGCGTCGCACGACCAATCGCCCCGGCTTCTTTGCCGGGACGATCTCGTTTGTCTCCGAACGCACGGGTCATCCCGAAATCTACATGGCCGACTTTCTCCTCGGTGAACTCGTCCAGCTGACCCGCAAGGAGTCGCAGTCAATGCTCCCGGCGTTGGCGCCGGATGGGTCCAAGCTTTTGTTTACGAGTTATTTCCGAAACGGGTTTCCGGATCTCTACGAGATCGACCTGCGGACCAATGAACTGAAGGTGTTTGCCGGTTTCCGCGGCCTGAACACCGGTGCCAGCTTCAGCCCCGATGGAAGCCGGGTGGCGCTCATTCTGAGTGGTTCGGGCAATGCCGAGGTCTTCACCGCCAATGCCCAGGGGGGGCAGTTTCAGCGCCTCACCCGGACCGCGGCGCTCGAGGCCGATCCGCACTGGTCGCCCGATGGACGGCGGATCGTCTACACTTCGGACGAGCTCGGAAGGCCCCAGATCTTTGTCATGAACGCCGATGGCAGCGGTCGCCGCCGCCTTCCCACCAACGTCAGCCGCAATTGCTCCGAGCCGACCTGGAACCCGGTCAACGCCAACCAGATTGCCTTCACCGCGGCAGTGGCGGGTGAGTTCGAGATCTGCCTCTACGAGATGGGGGGGGGAGACGCGCGCATCCTCACGCGCGGCGCCGGTGATGCCGTCGGGCCGGTCTGGCTTCCCGATGGGCGTCACCTCCTTTACACCCAGCGCACCCGCAACAGCAGCCGCCTGGCCGTGCTGGACACGCTCACGGGTCGGCAGACGCCCCTCACGCCTGAGTCGTGGGGAGCTTGCTCGATGCCGGATTACGCTCCTTTTCTGCGACGCTAGAGAGACCGCGCCGCGGCGGTTCTCAGTGTTGCCAGCAAATGGCGGTCGCCACCTCGCGAGCGTCCTCTTCACCGACAAGGCGCGCCACGAGGCGAAGGCCGAATTCCGTCGCGGTGCCCGCCCCTTGGGAAGTGATGATCTGGCGGTCTTCGACCACCGGCGCGCCGCGGTCGAGTCGCGTCAGCTCTTCGGCGACCGAAAAGTGGGCCGTATAGGCGCGGTCCTCGAGCAACCCGGCGTCGGCAAGCACCGTGGGGGCTGCGCAGATCGCACCAATGAGCCGCCCCTCGGCCTCCTGTCTTTGCAGTAGGGCGCGCAGGGCGAGGTCCTTGCGGAGGACCTTGGCAGCGGGGCCCCCCGGAACGACGACGAGGTCGAAGTGCTTTCCGGAGACTTCGGCGAAGGGCACCTCGGCGAGGAGGCGGAGGCCATTGCGGCCCTCGATGTGGACGTCGGGGAGTCCG
>JBKHAU010000250.1:0-4618 GCA_046542725.1 Opitutales bacterium | reverse complement strand
GTGAGCTGATGGCGGGGATAGCGGGCGCGGAGCGACTCGAGCGTCGCGGCGATGGCGGTGGGGTGGTGGCCGAAGTCGCTGAGGACGACTGTCCCATTTTTATCATACAAAACCTCCTGCCGGCGACGAACTCCGCGAAACCCCTTCAGGACTCCGGGGTCGAGCTTGCAAAAGGGGTCGTCGGGATTGATTGCGAGCCCGGCGGACATGAGCGCGAGGGCGGCGTTGCGCGCATTGTAGAGTCCCGATTGGTTCCACTGCACCCGGCCCCAGAGGGTGCCACGCCAGGCGAGTTGAAAGGAGGCGCCGCGAGCGTCTTCCTTGAAGGCACGGATGCGCAGGTCGTTCTCCGGGCCGGTCCCAACCTTGACCGAACGCGCCCACGGCACGGGAAGGAGTCGTGCGAGGTTCGGGTCGTCCCCGTTGTAGACGATCCAGCCATCGCGCGGGACGATGCGCAGGAGATGGTTGAAGGTGCGCTCGATGTCTTCGAGATCGCGAAAGATGTCGGCGTGGTCGAACTCGAGGTTGTTGAGCGCGAGGATGTGAGGGGCGTAGTGGATGAACTTGCTGCGCTTGTCGAAGAAAGCGCTGTCGTATTCGTCGCCCGCGATGACGAAGGGCGCGGCGGGGTCTCCGAGGGCCGCCCCCTGTGGTAAGTCGCGCGGCGCACCGCCGAGCATCCAGCCGGGATTCATCCCGAGTGAGCGGAGCAGGAAGGCCGCGAGAGTGGTCGTCGTGGTCTTCCCGTGCGTTCCTGCCACGACGAGATTGCGACGCGCGCCGAGGACAAAGCGGCGCAGCGCTTCGGGCAGTGACAAATAGGGGATGGCGCGCGACTCGAGGAGCCACTCCACCTCGGGGTTGCCCCGCGTGTTGACGTTGCCGATGACGACGAGGTCGGGCGCGAGGGCGGCGAGCCGCGCCTCGTCGAAACCCGGCAGCACCTCGATCCCCGCGGCCCGCAGGACGTCGCTCATCGGCGGGTAGGCATGCTGGTCGCAACCCAGCACTTCGTGCCCCGCTTCAGCGAGGAGGAGAGCCGCATTGCCCATCCCCGCGCCGCAAATACTCATGAAATAGATCCGCACGCGCGCCAAAGTCCCGGCCGGTCGGAAGCCCAGCAATCCAAAAGAGTCGCGCCGCCGCACCCGCCAGGGAATGCACTGTGCCCGCTGCGCCCGTCGCGACAGGGCGGGATGCAAGCAGCCATCGGTTGCTGGCTCCCAAAATCGGTATCCTTCGCCACTGGCACGCGGGTTGATCCCTCCCTCGCATGACTACACGAGCTTCCCACCTCCAGGACCCGCGCACCCGCTTCCCCGCCCCTCCCTACGGTTCCACCGACCAGTCCTACCCCGGGCATGAGAACGAGATGATCCCCCAGGCCCACCATGGGGAAGACACCTACGTCGGACACGGCCGCCTCGAAGGCCTCGTCGCCCTCATCAGCGGAGGCGACAGCGGCATCGGTCGGGCCGTTGCGCTCGCCTACGCCCGCGAAGGAGCCGATGTGGCCTTCACCTACCTCGAGGAAGAGGTCGACGCGCGCGAGACCGAACGCCTCGTGCAGGAAGCCGGAGGCGAGGTCATCTCCTACAAGTCAGACCAGACCGATCGCGCGGCCTGCGAAAAGGTCGTCGCCGACACCCTCGAACGCTTCGGACGACTCGACATCCTCGTCAACAATGCGGCCTACCAGCAGACGTATTCAAAAATCGAAGACATCCCCGACGACGAACTGCGACGCGCCTTCGAGACCAACATCGAGGCCTTCTTCTACCTCTCCCGAGCCGCCCTCGGACACCTTCCCCCCGGCGGCTCGATCATCAACACGACCTCCATCCAGGCCTATGACCCGAGCCCGGCTCTCGCGCCCTATGCCGCAACGAAGGCGGCCATCGCGAACTTCACCCTCTCCCTCGCGCGCATGGCGGCGGAGCGTGGCGTGCGGGTGAATGCCGTCGCCCCTGGGCCCGTCTGGACCCCGCTCATCCCGGCCACCCTGCCCGATGAGTCGGCGAGAGCGTTCGGCGCTTCCACCCTCTGGAAGCGCGCCGCTCAGCCCGCCGAGCTCGCCCCGCTCTACGTCTTTCTCGCCTCCAACGATGCGAGCTTCATCTCCGGCGAGATCTACGGCGCGGTCGGCGGTCGAAAACAGGTCTGAGCGGAGGGAGCGCGCCCAACCGACCCCACGCCTTGCACCCGGCCCAGCCAGACCTACCGTGCCGCATGGCTGAGCAAAAGCACATCGTCGTCCTCGGGGCCGGGTTTGGCGGGCTGAATTTCACCCGCAAATTCCGCCACTCCGACGCGCGCATCACGATCGTCGACCAGTGGAACCACCATCTCTTCCAGCCCCTCCTCTACCAGGTCGCCACGGCCGGGTTGTCGATGCCCGACATCGCCGCTCCGGTGCGCACCATCTTTTCCAAGCGCAAGGACGTGCGCACCCTCATGGACCGCGTGCAGCGCGTCGACCTCGAGAAGAAGCAGGTGCACCTCGAGAACGGTGTCCTCGACTACGACTACCTCGTCGTCGGGCTGGGCATGGTCACCTCCTACTTTGGCAACAAGCACTGGGCGGACCACACCATCGGTCTGAAGTCGCTGCGCGACGCGCGACGCATCCGGCAGCGCGTCCTCGCCTCTTTTGAGCACGCCGAAGCGATCGACGACGAGGAACTGCGGCGCCGGCTCATGACCGTCGTCGTCATCGGGGGCGGTCCCACCGGGGTGGAGATGGCCGGCGCGCTGAGCGAGCTGACCAAGCGAATCTTCCGCAAGGACTTCCGCTCGATCCGGCCCGAGGAGTCCCGCATCGTCCTCGTCGAAGGCTTGAAGCGCCTGCTCCCGACCTATGCGGAGGACTCGTCCGCCCGCACCCAGCGCGCTCTGGAGGAGCGGGGCGTCGAAGTGATCCTCGGCGAACTCGCCAAAGACATCCAAAGCGGGAGGGTCGAGTTGCCCAGCCAGACGATCGAGGCCGGCACCATCATCTGGACCGCCGGTGTCTCGGCCAGTCCGATCGTCGCCGCGCTCCCGGTCGAGAAAGACAGGCGTGGCCGCCCCACGGTGAACGCGGACACCTCGCTGCCCGACCACCCCGAGGTCTTCATCATTGGGGACAATGCGCGCTTTGTCGGGGAGGACGGCAAGGAGGTGCCGGGCGTCTCCCCCGCCGCCATCCAAATGGGCCAGCACGTCGCCAAGCTGCTCAAAAAAGAACTGAAGAACGGTGCTCCCCTGGCGCCTCATGAGCGCCCGCACTTCAAGTATTTCGACAAGGGCACGATGGCCACCATCGGGCGCTCCTCGGCCGTCGCCGAACTCGCCGGAGGCAAGCTGCGCTTCGGGGGCTTTTTCGCCTGGGCGCTGTGGCTCGGCGTGCATCTCGCCTTCCTCGTCGGCTTCCGCAATCGCATCGCCGTCCTCCTCCAATGGTTCTACGCCTACCTCCGCTACCGCCCGGCCGCCCGCGTCTTCGAGGACAGCCCCGAAACCCAGTTCGAGCACCCGCGCACCAAGCTGCGCGAGCAGGGTGACGAGGCACAGCTCTCTCCCCTCGAGGCCGACACGACACCCGCCAGAAAGCCGCCGGAGGCCCGCGCAAGCGCTCGACCGTAGGCAAGGCGACGGGGCGGATTGTATAGGATTTTCAATACGCCTTCATCCGCTCGCGGCCTCGCGACCTCGACCGAGGCGGCCTATTTCTCGGGCTCGAAGCCGAAGGAGCCGGCCATGCCACAGGAGCCGGTGTCGGGATGTTGCCAGGCGGGACCCAACCGGTCCCAAAGGCTCTGGTCCGCCTCCGTGTGGGAAATCGCGTCCTGATGGCAATGGGTGTGAATGAAGGTCCTGCGGAGAATCCGGGGAACTCCGCAACGCACGGCCCCGAAAATCGGATCTTCCGCCTTCGTCGTGGAGTTTTGAATACAAAAAGGGGCCGAAAGCGCCTTAGATCATTTCCTTCACCTTGCCCTTGGCGACAGTTTTGATGATCTCGGCGCGATCCTTTTCGCCGCGGAGCATGGAGAGGGCGAACTTCTTGGCCTGGTCAAAGCGAATCTTGCCGGGCAGGGGCGGCTCCTCCTTGTCCACCACGCAGTCGACAACGCAGGGCCCGTCATGGGCGAGGGCCTCATCGAGCACCTGACCCATCTCGGCGGGATCCTCCACGCGATAGCCTTTTGCGCCGCAGGCCTCGGCGACCTTCGCAAAGTCGATCGGGTACAAATCGCAGCCGTACTCCGGGTTCCCGAGAAAGACCATCTGCTCCCACTTGATCTGACCAAGGGTGCCGTTGGAGATGACGATGATCTTGATCGGGAGCTTATAGCGCACCGCCGTGCTCATTTCGGCCATGAGCATGGAAAATCCGCCGTCGCCGACGAGGGCGACGCATTGGCGCTCTGGATACGCCACCTGGGCGGCCATCGTGTAGGGGAGACCGGGTGCCATCGTGGCCAGTGTCCCGGAAAGGGAATACATCTGGTTGCCGCGAGCCTTGATCTGGCGGGCAAACCAGGTCGCGATCGTCCCCGAGTCGGAGGTTACGATGGCGTCGTCCGTGAGGCGCTTGCCCAGCTCCCAGGCGGGGACCTGGGGCTTCATCGGA
>JBKHAU010000249.1:0-4636 GCA_046542725.1 Opitutales bacterium | reverse complement strand
GAGACTGACGCCGTGCAGGCACAATGGGATGCCCTCTGGGAAGAGGCTCGCGCGGCCGGTGACCCGGCCCAGATGGCCGCTCTCTGCCACCTTGCCCTCGGCCTCGGAGAGACCGCGCGCGCCCGCCTCGCCGCCCGCACCGTCATCGAGTCGGGGCGAGGGCTGCCGAAGGAGGATTTTGTCGCGCTCTCGAACCTGGCGTTGCGCGACGGTGACCTCGAGCAGGCCCGCGCTTTTCTCGAGCGGGCGATCCTTTATTACCCGGTTGACCCGGATCTGGTGAACGATGCGACCTATTTCGAAATCCTCGCGGGCGACGCCGATGAACGCACCCTCGAGCGCATGACTCCGCTCGTCGCGGCTCATCCGCGGCGCACCTTCTACCGCTTTACCCTCGCCCTCGCGCACCTCGTCGCGGGCTCCTCGGGTGAGGCCCTCGAACTCATCGAGCGGGTCAACATCCACGCCGCCGAGTTGCCCGATGCGAGCCGGGGCATTTACGCCGCGGTGATGTTCGCGAACGGACGCGGGGAAGTCGGGCAGGAGATCCTCGCCCGGGTCGACCGCCGTCGCCTCCTGCCGGCCGAACGCACCGTCTTGAGCCGCTTCTGGCCGGAATAGCGGCCCGCCGCGCTATCCATTATCGGAGGGCCTCGACGACGGCCCGCTCACGGGGGAGGAGGCGGTTGAGGTCCAGATAGGCGCGGGGACCGGCCGGATCGGCGTAGGGACCGTCGGGGCCGGCGAGGGCGATGTAGTGCGCCACCTGCAGATGGGGGTCGCGACCCTGCGGGGGGGAGAGGGGCAGCGCCGGCTCGAAGCGCGCGATGACCTCGTCGTGCCCGCGCAGGCGATAGGCGAGGGCGAGCACGATGCGAAACTCGAAGATGTTGGGGTATGCCACGACGAGGTCCTCCAGCACCTCGATGGAGCGCAGGACGCGGTCCGGCTTGTAGAGCAGGTTCAGGTAGGCAAGGAGGAGAGCGGCCTCGGGTGCCTCGCGGAAGTGGTCGAAGCGCACTTCGTCGAGGGCGCGCATGAGATTCACTTCATCGCCCCGGCTGTATGTGGTGCGCAGCAGGCGCTGCGCGCCGAGCGTGGCCGTCTCGGCCTGCGCGAGAAGACGGCGGTGGAAATACTCGAGGGTCTCCCACTGGCGGAGGCGGGAAAGTTCCTCTTCGACCCGGGAGGCGCTGGCGCCGTCGGCGAGAGTGGCGGCCCAGCCGAGGGCTTCGTCGCGGGCCTCGATCTGTCCGCGGCTGGCATGGGCGCGGGCGCGAAAGAGATCCGCTTCGGCTTCCGGGAGCGGCAGTTGCTCGCGCTTGAAGTCACTCGTGAGGTCGAGCACCGCCTCCGCCTGCCCGTCTTCCACGAGGGCGAGGAGATAGCGCCGGGCCATCTCTGCATCGGCCAGCCCTTCCTCCGCCGTGATCTCGCTCAGGAAGCGATCGTAGCGGTTCATGCGGACGAGCCAGAGAAGGTATTGGCGGCGGCCCTGCGCGGTATTCAGGGGGAGGAGTTCACGCACCTGTTCATTGGCCACATTGAAGCTGATCGAGCCCTCCGAGCTGTAGCGCCAGCTCACGATCGTGAACTGGTCGCTCGCCTCCGCGCGCGGGTGGGACTCGAGGCGGGCCACGAGTTGCTGGATCTGGTCCGGAGCCTGGGAGAGATTGATGAGCATGCGGAGGGCGCGTACGCCGAGGTCGCTCCGGCGCTCGGCGAGGCGCTGGAGGTGCTCCATCGCACGTTGGCGCTTTTCCTCGCTCGGCATGCGGAGGAGGGCCCCGACGTAGGCCTCGTGAACGAACCAGTCATCCGCCCCCTGCTCGATCCACTTGCGCGCGAGGTTCTCGATGGAGGCGAAGCGCAGGTCGTTTTCCAGGGCCCTGAGTTGCAGTTCGCGTGCCTGGGGGCTGCGCGGGTCCTTGCTGAGGAGGAGAGGGAGGAGCCGGTTGGCTTCTTCCGGTTGACCCCCCGAAGCGACGAAAGCAGCGAGACCGGCGATGTCCTCTGCCACCACTTCGGAGTCATGGAGGAGCGGTTTCCAGAGTTCGAGGGCACGCGGGTCCTCGAGACGGAGCGCGGCGCGGGCTTCGAGGAGACGGGCCCGCATGAGGCCCGGGGCGATATGACGGGCGGCGCGGGCATGTTCGAAGGCGGCCGCGTAGTCTCCCTCGGCAAAAGCCTGCACGCCCGCGTTGATCTGCCGATGGGCGCGCGACTCACGATCGAAAGGCAGCTTCGGCACGAGGAAAAAGCCCACGACAAAGAGGATGAGGAGGAGCGCCGGAAGGATGAGTTGCCGGACTCGGTGGGGTTGCTTGTGCCTTTTCATGGTCGCCGTCGGCAAACTGGCAGAGCCGGGGCGGCAGTGGCAAGCGCGTGCGCGGGGCGCACCGGCGCACGATCGGGGGGCGGCGTTGCGCCGCGGGCCATTCGTGTGTTGGGTGGGCACATGCGTGTTTTGATCACAGGAGTCAGTTCCGGGTTGGGCGCGGGCATCGCGCGAGCGGCCCTCGAGGCCGGGGCCGAAGTCTGGGGCTGCAGCCGACGGGAGCCACCCGAGCGCCTGCGGGCCTATGGTGAACGCCTGCACTTTCGCGCCCTCGACCTGAGCGATACGGGGAGCGGTCCGGAGCGTCTGCGCAGCTGGATCGAGGGGATCGACCACTGGGACCGCGTCATCCTCAACGCCGGCCTCCTGCCCCCCATCGCGGACCTCGCCGAGACCCCCCTCGAGCGCCTTCGTGAGACGATGGAGGTCAATGTCTGGGGCAACAAGTGGTTCCTCGACACCGTCTTTGCGAGCAGCGCACGGGTCGACCAGGTGATCGGCATCTCTTCGGGCGCGTCGGTCAGCGGCAGCCGGGGATGGAACGGCTACAGCGTCTCCAAGGCCGCCTTCAACATGCTCCTCAAACTCTACGCCGCGGAGCGTCCGCAAACCCATTTCACCGCCTTCGCGCCCGGTCTCATCGATACCGCGATGCAGGACTACCTCACGGCTCTGCCGGAGGATGACCGCTTCTCCACCTTGAAACGGCTCAAGGAGGCCCGCGGGACGGCCAAGATGCCCGATGCGGAGACCGCCGGGAGCCTCTGCTGGGAGGCCTTTGGCCGTCTCCCGGAGAAGGAGAGCGGCGCCTTTGTCGACATTCGCCAGATGGAGCCCCCGCCGGGCGAAGAAGCGGCAACGGGGCGTTGACCGCGGCCCCTCCCCAGCCTTTGCACTGCCTTATGGATTCCGGAAAAGACTTTGCCGAAAGCGGCATCACCGTGCGCAACACCTTCGTGCGCCACCGCAACGTGCTTCTCTCCGAGGCCGACTTCGGGGGGCTCTTCGTCGACTACTATCTGCACCTGAAGGATCATGACCTGCGGCCCGACCCATCCGCCGATGCGCTCTTCAAAGACCTGCTCACGGCCTTCACCCTGCACTGCGCGGCGCGTCCACGCAACGAGGTGCTGGCCTGGACGATCCGTTACGCCGATCCGCTCCTGAGCTTCTTCTTCGCGGGCGATACGGAACTCGGCACCGTCGTGGGCCGGGTCTTCACCGAGGGAGTGCGGGAGGAGGGCGGGAGCGAAATGTATCAGGAGGTGAAGCGCCCGGGCAAGCCGCTGCACCGCAGCTACGTGGACTTCGCGGGGCAGGGCGCGATCGCCCCGGTGGAGCGGTTCTACGCCCAGAGTGAGCAGCGGCCGGGGCGCCTCTTCCTCCCCCCTGACGACCGCGGCATCCTTCTCACCGCTCACCCGGATTACGACGAAGGCTGGTTTGCGCAGCTCGACGACCGCACCGTCGCCGGCCTCGGCGCGGACGAGGAGATCAACCTCCTCGAGACGCGAGCCTACCGCTGGTGGTGCGGCTGCAGCCATGGCAAGATCCTCGAAGTCCTTCTCCCCGTTTTCCAGGCCCAGGCCGACGAACTCTTCGCCGGCGATGAATCGATCGAGGTCAACTGCCCACGCTGCGCCGCGCGCTACCGCGTGACGCGCGAAGCCCTCGAGGCCGAGGCCGAGGCGGCGCGCCGCGCCGAATAGGCCCGGGCGCTTGCGAGGGCGGCCCGCCTGCCCAATTTCACGGGCATGCAGAACCGCTTGCGTCTCCTCTTCGGCGCGCTGCTTGCAGCGCCTCTCGTCCTCTCCGCCGCCCATCACGGGCACGGCGATTTCAAGACCACCACCGTCACCCACGAGCTCGATGGGGTGAGCTTTGAGTCGACCATCGTCACCCCCGCGGAAGCGGACGGGGAGCTCCCCGGCATCCTCATGATCCCCAACTGGATGGGACCGACGGATAGCTCCCTCGAAAAGGCCCGGAAGATCGCCGGCGACGAGTATGTCGTGATGATGGCCGACGTCTACGGCGTCGATGTGCGGCCGGCCAACGCATCCGAGGCGGGAGAGGCGGCGGGCAAGCTGCGCGGCGATCGCGCCCTCATGCGGGCTCGAGTCGAGGCCGCCCTCGAGGCCTTCAAGGGGCACGCCGACGAGGTCGGGATGGACACCTCCAAGCTCGCCGCCATCGGCTTCTGCTTCGGCGGTGGAGCGGTCCTCGAAATGGCCCGGGGGGGCGTCGAGATCGACGCCGTGGTCTCCTTCCACGGTGACCTACTCTCGCCCACTCTCG
>JBKHAU010000248.1:0-4657 GCA_046542725.1 Opitutales bacterium | reverse complement strand
CGCCCGCCTCAGCCGCCAGGGAGCGATCGAGCGGGCGCAAGCCCTCGGCTTCAAGACCGAGGACTTCTGGCTCTATCAACCCGGCATGCGGGTCGAACGCATGGTCCAGATCCTCGAGACGCGAGGCATCCGCGGCGTCGTCGTGCTTCCGGTCGAGTCCCTGCGGGATGTCTTTTCCCTCCCGCAGGAGGAGTTCATGGGTGTCGCGACCTGCGGGGTGGCGGCCAAGATCGGCTTCAACCAGGTGCATGCGCACTTTTACCAGGCGATGCATGTCGGGATTTCAAACCTCTCCGCCAAGGGCTTCAAGCGGATCGGCTTCTGCATCACGGAGGCAGAGGACGAGAGTTCGAACCACCTCTTCCACTGCTACCTCACCTGGTATCAGCAGGGCATTCCCGCGCGCGACCGTATTCCGCCCCTCCTGCGCAGCGAGATCACCTCCAAGGATTTTCTCGCCTGGGTGGGCAAACGCCGCCCGGATGTGGTCTTCAGCCCGAAGCTGGAGCACTATCGCTGGCTGCTGGACGCTGGCTACGCCGTCCCCGAGGACATCAGTTTCGCCGCCCTTGGCCCGGCCGAGGACGAACTCGAGGGCATCGCCCGGGTCGAGATCGGCTACCGCAAGATCGGCTCGACCGCGATCGACATTCTCAAGACGAAACTGGCCAACGAGCGTCTCGGCCCGACCGACAACCCGGCCGTGACCCTGATCCGCGGCGACTGGATCGACGGCGCCAGCGTTTTGCTGCCCGCGCCGGCGGTCTGCGCCTGAGGCGGATCTCCAAACCGGACGACGCCGCACGCCGGCAAGGCGCTCTCCCGCGACGGCCCCCGGCCTTTTTTCAAAAGCATTCCCCGCCCCGAGCTAAACCTCGAAGCGGGGAATCTTTTTTCCTCGTTCAAATGGTTGCCGAACGACCGGCAAACGGCCCGCGGGTCAACCCGCGCCGAGCGAGACCATGCCCCAGAGGAGAAGGAGGACGAGGCCGACAATGATCCAGCTCCCGCCGAAGCCGAGAACGTCCAGGCGGGTCGGCCGGGCGATCTCCCAGTTCGAATTGGGGAAGAGTTTGCGGTGGGCGAATATCCCGGGGTTCTCCGTAGCGTGGGCCACCGCGGCAAGATCCTCCTCGGCCGTCGGCCGGACGGCCGTAAAGAGCTTCGCGAAGAAGTAGTCGAGGTGCCTCCGCTCGACCGGTCGCGTGAGGAGCGAAATCAGGAAGAGCAGCACGAAGGGGAAGAGAGCGGCAAAGAAGAAGCGCGCCGCGACGAGTTGCGATTTCTTGAACTCGGTGAAGTCGACCCCGAAGAGGCTCATCACCCAGAGTTCCGCCTCGAAGCGGCCCATCCCGATGAGGGGCGAGTCGGGGTCCTCCGGATTGACCCGGGCGACGCTCTCGAAGAAGATGCCCTGAGGGCGGATGCGGACCTCCTTTTCAATCGTGTCGCCCACATTCTCGGCGCGGCCCAGCGCGACATCTTCGGCCGGCGCTGGCGCCTTGTAGAGGTGCGTATAGGCCTCTGTCTGGATGAGGAAGGCCTCGTTGGTCCGCGCCCAGGAGAGCCCTTGGAAAAGGTTCGGGATGATGGCGAGAATGGTGAAGCAGACCACCACTTCGACGATCACGGCGACGCGCGAGAGGCGGCGCCAGACAAAGCCCAGCCAGATCGCGGCCCCGAAGATCGCCGGAATGGAAATGAAGTATTTGAAGAGCTCGAGCAGGTTATCGATGTAGACGGCCGCACCGATCCCGCCGAGCAGGGTCACAGCAATCGTCACCCGCCCCACCCAGAGGTAGTGGGCATCGGGCCTCCCTGGAAAGAGCGGTTGGTAGATGTTGCGGATGAAGAGGGCCGAGTTCGCCACCGCGCCGGCGTCGAGCGTCGACATGTTGGCCGCAAGGATACCCACCAGCATGAGGCCAACAGCGCCCGGCGCGAGCAGGTCGCGGCTCATTACGCCCCAGGCCAGGTCGGGATCGTGCAGCTTCCCCGCATACAGCCCCAGCGCGATGAGGCCGGCAAGGACCCAGAAGAGCATGAGAAAGCGCTTGAAAAACATGCCCCCGATCATCCCGAAACGGGCCACCCGCTCGTTTGTTGCCGAACCGGCCGTCTGCATGCCCTGGGCAATCGCAACGATCGCGACGAGGTTCGAGAGGAACATCGCGAGGATCGTGTACCAGGCGTAGTCGCTTAGGGAGACCGACCCGAAGAGCTCAAAATTGAACTCGGGCACACTCGCATGGAGGCCCTCGAACCCGCCCAATCTGGCCAGTCCCAAGGGAATGAGAATGATCGAGAAGGTGATGATGAGCAACCCCTGGATCGCATCCGTGATGGCGGCGGCGCGAAAGCCGCCCATGATGGTGTACGCCGCCACCACGATCCCATAAAGGATGTAAAAGGTCAGGGGATCGGTGTAGGAGTGAAAGGACTTCAGCTCGCCCCGCAGGTTTTTCTGATGGAGGACATCGTAGCGGGCGGTCTGCTGCGCCGACCGCTCCATGAAGGTCATGCGGGAAAGTTCCTGATACTCTTCAAACTCCTGGACGCTCGTGCGCTCCTCGACGGTGAGCGCTTCCACCGGCTTGGGCGTGAGCGCCATCATCGTCTTGGCCGCGACCATGTATCCGACACCTCCGCCGACGAAGGCCATGATGAGGGTGAAGGCCGCGTAGCTGCCGCCGAGAAACGGGCTCTGAAAGCGCTCCGTGAAGTAGTCACCGATCGTCGTCAGGCGCGAGCGACGAAAGAACAGCGCGGAGAACCAGTAGAAGGGGGTGATGAAGAGAACGAGAAACTGTATCCACATCCCCCCTACGCCCTGGCGATAAGTCTCGCGGGTCACCGCCACCGCCTGGTCCGCATTCGTCGAGGAGCCGAAATTGAGGAAAAACTGGTAGAACCGCCCGAGCGAGCGTCCGGCGAGGAAGTAGTCGTCTGTATCCTTGTTCTTCTCCCCCGCCTTTTTCCCGACCCATAGAATGATGCCGAGATAGAGCAGAAGGACGATGAAATCGAAAAGGTGGAGGCCGAAAATGGTCACGGGGAGGGGATAAGGAGGAGGGACAAATCGGGTTGAAACGTCTCAGGGACAAATCATTGCCGCCATGAAACCGACCCGGATCGATATCGCAACGACCGGATCGGCGCACAACGGGCGATCGCGGTATACCGTAAAACCGGCAAAACGGTCGACCGTGGCACCGCCTGAGCGGATCCTTCGGCCCTTTTCCAGCCCTCTTCTGCGCCCCGAACCATGCCTGATCTCAACTTTGTCTCCACCGGCCGCCCCGAGTTCGACGAAATGCTGCCCCGCGTGCAGCGTTTCCTCTCCCACGATACGATGGACCTCGTCGTCGATGGCACGCCGATCCGCGGCTACCGCTCCCCCGACACGCCCGCCATCTGGCTGCGCGACCACAGCGACATGATGCGCGGCTTTCGGCACTTCGAAGCCGACCTCACCTCCGCGGTGAACCACTTTGCCGAGACCCAGGCAGCCAACGGCCGTGTCTTCGACTACTTCACGAACCGGCCCGAAAAAGTTCCCTGCGAGCGGGAGAACTGGGTCAAATACGTGCGGGTGCCGGTCGAGGCGGATGTGGAGTATCGCTTCGTCAAGGCCGCCTACCTCGCCTGGCAGGCGACCGGCGAGGACGGCTGGATCGAGGGTCTCCTGCCGGCCCTCGAGCGGGCCCTGCACTACGCCTTCAGCCATCCCTGGCGCTGGGATGAGGAGCGCGGCCTCGTGAAGCGTCCCTACACGATCGACTCCTGGGACTTCGCCTACACCGCGGGAAGCCACGACTGGCTCCAGTTCCAGATCGATGAGCACACCTTCTGGGGCATCATGCATGGCGACAACAGCGGGTTCTGCGAAGCCTGCCGGCTGCTCGCGCGGATTTACCGCCACCTCGGGCGGGAGGACGACGCGAGACGCTGGGGCCACTTCGCCGACGGGCTGCGTGAGCGGCTCAACCGCCACTGTTGGAACGGACGCTTCTACACCCATTTCCTGAAAATGACTCCGGTCGAGATCGAGGGCGTCGACGAGGCTGCCCAGCTCAGCTTCTCGAACCCGATGAACATCAACCGCGGCGTCACCGACGAGACGCAGGCCGCCTCCATTCTGCGTGAATACCAGGCTCGCAAGGCCGCCACCGGGGCCTTCGCCGAATGGTTCTCGATCGACCCCGCCTTTCCCGACGGCATCTTCGGGGAGGAGAAGATTGTGCGCGGCGCCTATTGCAACGGCGGGATCATGCCGCTCGTCGGTGGCGAACTCGCCCGCGCCTATCTCGAGCATGGCTTCGAGACGGCCGGCATCGACACCCTCCGCCAGTATCACGGGCTGATCGCGGAGAAGGACGAGACCTTCCTCTGGTATTTCCCCAACGGCACCGCCTCGAGCATCGAAAGCAGCACCAGTCCCGACGCCATGCCGACCGACGGATGGGGCTCCTCGGCCATGCTCTACGGCTTTGTCGAAGGCCTTGTCGGCATCCAGGACCAAGGTCGCATGCTCGACCACGTGCGCCTCTGCCCCCGCTGGGCCGCGGCCGGCCTTGCCGCGGCCGAAGCCCGCATCGGCTACGCCGCTTCCGGCGCCTCCTTCGGCTACCGCTACGAAGCGAAAGCCAATGGCATC
>JBKHAU010000247.1:0-4658 GCA_046542725.1 Opitutales bacterium | reverse complement strand
TGGCGCGCAGGGTCGGGAGCGAACTCGTCGGGCCGGGCCGGCCCCGCCGCAGTGCCCGCCTCGAGCGAGGTGAGGCGCCGGTCCTTGCGCTGGGCGTCGATCACCCGGCTGCGGCAGACGCGAAACAGCCAGGGCTTGAGGTGCCCGGCGAGGCGCGCGGGATCTTCCTCGAGCAGGCGCACAAAAGTCTCCTGCACGGCATCCTCGGCGAGGGCCGTGTTCTGGCAGTGGCTGTAGGCGTAGCGAAGCAAGTCGGTGCGATGGGCTTGGGCGGCCGCTCGAATCCACGCGGGAGTGTCCTCCGTGACCGAAAAGCTCACGGGGCGCGTCGAAGGGTTCGAAGGCTCGTCATTCATTGGAGATACGCCGGGGCGGCATCTTTTCTTAGCATGGGGCGGTATTTCGCGGGTGCAACCTGCGAGGATGGACGCAGACGGTCGCCCGAATGTTCACCTCGCGGCCCCGTGCCTCCTCAGCCGGCAGTCTCCCCGAGCGGGAGCAGGAGCTGGCGGTGGTCTTCCTCCGGAGCGGTGGCGAAGCGCACCCCGAGCCCGAGGAGGCGGACAGGCTCGGCGCTGCGCCCGTGGGCCTCGCGCAGCAGTTCCTCGATGAGGCCGGGCTCGAGCTCGAGGGCCGGCCGCTCCCGCGTGGTGGAGCGAAAGTCGGCGAATTTCACCTTCACGAAGACCTTGCGCACGGCCGGCAGGGCGTCTTTTCCCGCGAGGTCATCGGAAAGTTCCCCGATCATTGCGAGGAGCCGCTCGCGGCACTGCTCATAGGTCTCGAGGTTTCGGGAAAAGGTGTGTTCGCAGCTCATCGACTTGCGCTCGCGGCTGGACTCCACCGGACGCTCGTCAATCCCCCGCGCCCGGTCCACGAGGACCCCCGCCCAAGCCGGACCAAACCAGGCCGTGAGGTGGTGAAGGGGCACGTCCTGAAGGTCCCCGCAGGTCTCGATGCCATGCTCGGCGAGGCGCTCTTGGGCGCGCGGACCGACGCCCGGCAGCTTGCGCACCGGCAGGTCGCGCATAAACGCCTCCACCTCCTCCGGCAGGACGGCGAACTGGCCGTCGGGCTTGCGCCAGTCGGAGGCGATCTTGGCGAGCATCTTGTTCGCGGCGATGCCCGCGCTCGCGGTCAGGTCGAGTTCCTCGCGGATGCGGCGCCGGATGTCGCGGGCGATCGTCCACGCATAATCTGGATGAGCCGTCACGTCGAGGTAG
The DNA here is from genome assembly GCA_046542725.1 of Opitutales bacterium. GTDB lineage: Bacteria > Verrucomicrobiota > Verrucomicrobiia > Opitutales > Oceanipulchritudinaceae > CAWVVV01. Next base: position 3,435 of record JBKHAU010000247.1, on the reverse strand, counting down.
GCCTCGTCGAGCGAGAGGGGCTCGATGAGGTCGGTGTAGTCGGCGAAGATCGCGCGGATGCGGGCCGACTCGCGCCGGTAGAGGTCGAAGCGCACCGGCTTGAGAATGAGCTGCGGACACAGTTCCCGGGCCTGGAAGACGGGCATGGCGGAGCGGCAGCCATAGGCGCGGGCAACGTAGTTGCAGGTCGTGAGCACGCCGCGGCCGCTCGAGCCCCCCACCCCCACCGGAAGGTGTGCGATGGAGGGTTCATCCCGGCATTCGATGGCGGCGTAGAAGCAGTCCATGTCGACGTGGATGACCTTGCGCACAGGAATAAACAACTGTTCACCCCCGCCCCTTGGCAACCCCCTTCCACGCCCGCCGCGCGGCCGCCCCGTTCGATCTGGATGATGTCCACCTTCAGGACGGCGAGGACAGCCCGCGTGCGTTCGCCGACGCGGTCGACACCCAGACCTCGTCCTCGCCCCCCAGGAAAACGCGGGGATACCGCTCAACAAAGCGGCCGAGCGCCGGACCCTGATCAACGCCCACCGGAGTGCGCCTCCGCCTCTGCTACGAGCACCTCGATGCCGCCTTCGCGATAGCGCGCAAGGATGGCCGGATCGGCCGCGGCATCGGTGATGAGGAGATGGACCTGCCGCGGGCGGGCAAAGAAGAAGGCGCTCTTGCGCTCCAGCTTGGTGTGGTCGGCGAGCACACAGACGCGCTCGGCAAGGGGGAGGATGCGCTCCTTGAGGCGGGCCTGCCCGGGGTTGACCTCGCTCGCCCCGCGCTGCCCGTCGAAGGCGTCGACCCCGATGAAGAACCACTGCAGGTAGTAGCGCTGCACCGCCTCCTCCGCGAGCAGTCCGACGTAGGAGCGCGAGCGCCGCTCATAGTCTCCGCCGGTGCAGATGAGGTCGACCTTCTCCTGTCCCCCGAGCGCGACGACCACATGGCTCGCGTTCGTCATGACCGTCACCTCGTGAGTGGGGAAAAACTCCGTCATCGTCAGGACCGTGCTGCTCGCATCGAGAAAGACCGTGTCGCGCGGCCGGATGAGCCGCGCCGCGGTCCGTGCGATGGCCGCCTTGGCCGGGCGGTTGAGGGACTCGCGCTCGGGGAGCGGCAGGTCGAAGCGATGGGAGGGCAACCGCTGCGCCCCACCCCGCGTGCGCTTCAGGCGGCCCTTCTCCTCGAGCACGATGAGGTCTTTGCGGATGGTCTCCAGCGTCACCCCGCAGTCCGACGCCAATTCCTCCGCCCGCAGCACCTCGTGCAGGGCCAATTGATTCACAATCCAGCGATGACGCTCCGCCTGCAGCATCTCTTCACAACATTTTTTACCCAACAAAACACAAGCTTTCAGTTGGAAAACTTTGGCCTTTTTCGGGTTCCGGATGGACTTCGGGCGAAAACCCCCTGCCCTCTTCCAAACGGCTCCCGGAGACTTGGAATCGGTCGCCACAAATTCCGTTTATTCAATTCTTGTTCAATGCTTTATGTGTTTACAGAAGCACTTCCTGACTCCACTTGTGTGCTTCCACCAAACGTCATCGGCAGCCCCCATCGAGCCGTTCAGCGTTCCATCTTCAACCCCCAGTACTCCAAGTTATCGGCATGAGCCCTCGCCCTCACTCCTCTCTCCTTTTCGTCTGCGCCTCCCTCGCCCTGGCGGCGCTTCCTGCCTCTGCCGCCGATGTCGCCTGGACGGGCACACTCTCCGCCGGCTACGAGACCCGACACATCTATCGCGGCGTGGACAGCGGACTCGACGACGCCATCGTCTGGCAGGCCGGGGCGCTGAGTGCAGGCGGCCTGACCCTCGGCTACTGGTATGGCACCGGGCCCAGCACGGCCTACGAGGAGTTCGATCTCTTTGGGTCCTATGTGCATCCGCTGGGGGACTGGGAACTGGTGCCGGGCTTTCTCTGGTATCACTTTCCGGACAACATCGCGGAGGACTCGACCGACCTCACCCTCACCCTCCGCCGACCCATTCCGCTCAAAGGCGAGGCCATCCTAGCGCCGTTTGCCTATTTGAGCTACAATCTCGACGTGGAAGGCCTCTACGGCGCCCTCGGCCTGGACTACCGCCATCCTCTCGCCGGAGGCTGGCTGCTCGATGCGCAGGTCCTCATCGCCGCCAGCACCGGCCTGCGCCCCGCCGATGGCTACGACCATCTCGAAGGCACGGTGGCGCTCTCCCGCGAGCTGCGACCGGGCGCGCGGCTGCGCCTCTTTGTCAGCCACAGTTTTGCCGGCGAGGCGATCGACCCCATCAGCCCCGACGAGACCTGGGGCGGCGCGACCCTCAGCGTGACCTTCTGAGCCCTCTCTCCCGTTCACCTCCATACCCCCAAGACCATGCATCCCTACCTCGGCGAATTCATCGGCACCCTCCTGCTCATCCTCTTCGGCAACGGCGTCGTCGCCAACGTCGTTCTCGCCCGCAGCAAGGCGCACAACGGCGGCTGGATCGTCATCACCTGGGGCTGGGGCCTCGGCGTCGCGATGGCCGTCTACACCGTCGGGCGCATCAGCGGCGCGCACATCAACCCCGCCGTCACCCTCGGCCTCGCCTCGATCGGGGAATTTGCCTGGTCCGGCGTGCCGGGCTATATTGCCGCACAAATGGCCGGAGCCTTCAGCGGAGCCGTTCTCGTCTGGCTCTCTTTTCTCGCGCATTGGAAGGAAACCGATGACGCCGCGGGCAAGCTCGCCTGCTTCTGCACCGCCCCCGCCATTCCCCACCGTCTCGCCAACTGCATCACCGAGCTCATCGGCACCGCCGTCCTCGTCTTCGTCGTCCTGGGCATCGGCGCGGTCGCGAAGGGCACCAGCCCGGTCGAACTCGATGAGGCCCTGAAGATCGGCTTCGGGACGTGGTTCGGCCCCCTCCTCGTGGGGCTGCTCGTCCTCGCCATCGGCCTCAGCCTCGGCGGCCCGACCGGCTACGCGATCAATCCCGCCCGCGATCTCGGCCCCCGCCTCGCCCATGCCGTTCTTCCCATCGCGGGCAAGGGCCGAAGCGGCTGGAGCTACGCCTGGGTCCCCATCGTCGCGCCCGTCATCGGCGGCATCCTCGGCGCCCAGCTCTTCGTCGCCGTCGGCCTCTGAGCCATCTTCCCCTTCTCTGCAATTCACCCTCCGCCTCCATACCCCCATGTCTGAACAACAATATATCCTCGCCCTGGACCAGGGCACGACCTCCTCCCGCGCCATCATCTTCGACCCCGCCGGAAACCAGATCAGCGTCGCGCAGCAGGAGTTCAAGCAGCACTACCCACAGCCCGGCTGGGTTGAGCACGACCCGCAGGAGATCTGGTCGAGCCAGAGTTCGGTCACCGCGCAGGCCGTCACCTCGGCCAATCTCGGGGCCAACGAGATCGCCGCCGTCGGCATCACCAACCAGCGCGAGACGGTCCTCGTCTGGGACAAGAAGACGGGCCA
>JBKHAU010000246.1:0-4661 GCA_046542725.1 Opitutales bacterium | reverse complement strand
GATGGTCCACAATGCCTCCGAAATGGAACGTGAGGGCCTCCGCATCCCGCTCCTCATCGGCGGGGCGACGACCTCCAAGGCGCACACCGCGGTGAAGATCGCGCCCGTCTTTTCCGGGCCCCTGACGCAGGTGCCGGACGCGTCGCGCGTCGTCGGGGTGGTCAACAAGCTCCTCAGCCGGGAGCGCGGCGAGGCCGCCGCGGCCGAGTTGCGGGCCGAACTCGAGACCGCGCGCGAGCGCTTTACCCGTGGTCAGGCGCAACGCGACCTCGTGCCCCTGGCGGAGGCGCGGGCGCTGCATGGCCAACCCGACTGGTCGGCCTACCGGCCGCCGGAGCCGACCTCGCTCGGTCGCCAGGTGGAGGAGACAATCGACCTCCGCCGCGTCGCCGACTACATCGACTGGTCGCCCTTCTTCTGGGCCTGGGAGCTGAAGGGGGTGTTTCCCAAGATCCTCGAGCACGCGAAATACGGCGAGGAGGCGCGCAAGCTCTACGGCGAAGCGCAGCAGCTCCTCGCGCAGATCCTCGAGAGCGGGCACTTCACGGGCCGCGCGGTGTGGGGGCTCTGGCCGGCGCAGAGCGAGGGCGACGACGTCCAGCTCTATGCCGACCGCGGCGCGCGCGAGCCGCTTGCACGCCTGCATTTCCTCCGCCAGCAGAAGCGCAAGGTCTCGACCGATGCGCCGAAGATGCTCTCCTGCGCCGATTTTGTCGCTCCCCGCGAGAGTGGGCTGGTCGATACCATCGGTGCCTTTGCGGTCGGCATCCATGGAGTGGAGGCGTTTGCCCGGCCTTTCGAAGAACGGGGCGACGACTACACCGCGATCCTCATCAAGGTTCTCGGTGACCGTCTCGCCGAGGCCCTCGCCGAGTGGCTGCACAAGAAGGTGCGCGACACTCTGGGCATCGGCGAAGCGGAAGGGTTCTCCTACCACGACCGTCTGCCCGCCGAGCACGGCACGATGCATCCCCGCATCGGTGAACGCATCGCCGAGCGCTACGCCGGGATTCGGCCGGCGGCGGGCTATCCGGCCGTGCCCGATCACACCGAGAAGAGCCTGCTCTGGGAGCTGCTCGATGCGGAAAACACGGCTGGCGTTAGCCTCACGGAGAGTTTTGCGATGGCTCCGGCGAGCAGCGTGAGCGGCCTGTACCTGGCGCATCCAGAGGCGCGCTATTTCAACGTCGGGGCGATCGGCGAAGACCAGTTTGCGGACTACGCGGCGCGCAAGGGCTGGGATGAAGCGACCGCCGCAAAATGGCTCGCACCGGTGCGGGGTTGAGCCTGTTCACCCCCATAAACACAAACTGCCGCCGCTCGAGGGAGCGACGGCAGCGGTGTGTTGTTTCTGTATCTGCAACTGAAAGGGAGAGCGGCCCCCCGCGACGGTGCTCAGAAGGCCGCGGCGGTGAGCGCGATGCGCTGGCGCTCGAAGCGCGAGAGGTCGCCGGCCTCGCGCGGCGAAGCCTCGGGCCGGCAGCCCGCGCACTGGAGGGCGAAGTAGAGGTCGCTCGTGCGCAGGGGCTTGGGCAGGAAGAAGTCGACCCCGGCGAGCCTTGCCGGCTCGCGCATGTCGAGGTCGGTGCTGTGGAGGGCGAAGCGGGGAGGGGCATGGCCGGCCGCGCGGGCGGCATTCCGCAGCTCCTCGATGAGGGCGAGGCCGTTGAGATCGGGCAGGTGGTAATCGATCACCGCGAGGTTCACCCGCATGTGCCAGGGGTTGCCGAGAGCGACCCGGGCATCCGCCGCGTAGAATCCTTCGAGATCCCAGTGCGCGGCCCAGTGCGAGAAGATGAAGCGGGCCACCGCATCGTCGTCCACGACGAGGAACCGACCGCCGAGAGGGGCGGAGGGGGCGGAGGCGAACTTGTCAAATGCGGTCATCTCAGGCTGGCTCTGGGTCGAAAGGAAAATTAGACCCGAAGAATAGCAGATCGCCTGCAGGGACGCCTCTGTCTCGAATACCCAAATTAGGGTAGGCCCCGCACCCTTATCTGGAGTGATGAAGACCCATGGCCGATGAACCACACCCCGACCTCGCTCTCATCGTGGAGGATCAGACGATGTTCCGCGACCTCGTCCGCAGTCTGCTCCAGGAGCGTCTCGGCTTCACCACGGTGATGGAGGCCGAGACCGTCGGCGAGGCACGCGAGCACTTTGCCCCTGCCCGTTTTGCCCTCGTCGTGCTCGATTTCGACCTGCCCGACGGCGATGGGCTCGACCTGGCGCGCGAGTTCACCCTTGCCGATCCGCACCTGCGGGTGGTCGCCATCTCGGCGCAGAACGATACCTACACTCTCACCCGGGTGCTCGATTCGGGCGCGATGGGCTTCGTCGACAAGCGGGTCGACGGGGTCGAACGCATGGAGCAGGCCCTGCGCGATGCGATGCAGTGGCGGATGTATTTCTCACGCAGCATTCACGAGATGCAGATCAAGGAGCGGAGCAATCCACTCTCCTATCGCAAGCTGCTGACCGACAAGGAGAGAGAGATGCTGCACTTCTTCGGCATGGGGTTGAGCAACGAGGAGATCGGCCGGTCCGCGGGGATCGAGGCGACGACCGCGCAGGGCCACCGCAAGGCCGTCATGCGCAAGCTCAAGCTCTCCACTTCGCTCCAGCTCATGCGCTACGCCATCGAACAGGGCTTCACCCGCGTGAGTGATATTCAGCGACGACCTGTCGAAGATTGAGGGCGAGTTCGCGGTAGCGCTCGTTGATCTCGTTCGCGGCGTTTTCGCGGTGGCGCAGCGGGGCGCCGGCGCGGACCTGCTGGCCGACGATCTCGACTTGTTCGATGAAGCGCTGGGCCTTCACGATGCTGCCGTGGGAAGCGAGGCGGTGGAGGCGCTTCGAGATCGCCTCCGGATCGCTCTGGCCATCGAGGAGGAGCCCTTCCGTGGTCTCCACTTCGCGGTGAAGGATGGCGAGGTACTCCTCGCATTTCTCCATCAGGCGATTCATCGAGCCGCGGCAGAGAAGCAGAAGCGGCTCGAGGTCAAAGGCTTCGTGCGCCGAGTCCTGGAGCGGTTGCTGGTAGGCGCCGGTGGCAAGGTCGGCCGGATGCAGCCCGCTGCCGATGAGCGCCTCGCGCAGGCGCACGCGGCTGAGCGGTTTGCTCAGAACGCCACGGAAGCCGGCGGCGAGGCAGGCGCGCTGGGTCTCCTCGCCCGAGTAGGCGGTGACGGCAAAGCAGCGGGTGCGGAAGTCCGCTTTGCCCGTCGCCGCGCGGCGCATCACCTCGGGGCCGGTGAGGTCCCCCAGTTCGTAATCGATGAAGGCAAAGTCGTAGTCGGTCGCGACGAGGCACTCGACCGCGTCCGCTCCGCTCGCCACCGAGGTGACGGTGAAGCCGAGGGACTCGAGCAGGCCGGCCGCCACGAGCCGGTTGTAATCCATGTCGTCGACGACCAGGGCGGAGCCCATGTAGGTCGTTTCGAATTCGGCCGGGTCGGTCGCCCGCTCCGCGCCCTCGGGAAGGAAGAGGGCGAGTTCGAGGTAGAAGGTGCTGCCGCCGCGTTCATTGGCCTCGACCCCGAGCCGTCCCCCCATCAGTTCGGCGAGCTCGGCACAGACCGCGAGGCCCAGGCCCGATCCCCGCACCGCACTGGCCGAGGCGCTGGGCGAGCGATAAAAGCGTTCGAAGACCTGGGTCCGCTCCGCCTCCGACAGACCCGGGCCGGAGTCCTCCACGGCGAGGCGCAGCCACTGGCGGTTCTCGCCTTGGGGACGGTGACGGCAGCGCAGGAGGATTTCGCCCGGGGCAGCGTATTTGCAGGCGTTGTTGAGGAAATTGACGAGGATCTGGGAGATCTTCGTATTGTCGCCGACGAGAAGCAGGGGGAGGCCGGGGGCGATGTCGGTGCGCAGGAGGTGGGCGCTCTGGTTGGCGTCCCAACTCGTCACCTCGAGGGTTTGCTCGATGAGAGCGGCGAGGTTGAAGGGGCGCTTCTCGAGGGTGAGCCGCCCGGCCTCGATCTTGGCAAAATCGAGGACGTCGTTGATCATGCGGCTGAGCTGCTCGGAACACGCGCGCAGCGTGGACACCATCTTCGGCAACTCGCCGGGGAGGCGCTCGCGGCTGAGCAGTTCGGTGAGGCCGATGACGCCGTTCATCGGATTGCGCAACTCGTGGCTCATGCTCGCGACAAACTCGGCTTTCACGCGGTTGGCCGACTCCAGCTCGGCCGTGCGCCGGCGCACGATCTGCTCGAGGTAACTGCGCCGGACCTTCTCGCGCGCGCTGTAGGCGCGGAAGCCGAGGTAGACGGTGAGGAGCCCGAGCAAGCCGTAGGTCCCATAGGCGGGCAGCGAGCGGAACCACGGCGGGCGCACGGCAAAGGCCGAGGTGCGGATGTTGGAGGGCTCGCCCAGCGGATCGAGGGCCCGCACCTCGAAGCGATAGCGCCGCTCACGCAGGCCGCTGAACTCGCGCTCGGCGAGCGGCGCCGGGCTCCACTCCTCGCTGAGCCCGGCGAGGCGGGTCTCGAAGCGCACCGGCGCCCGCTGATACCAGTCGCGCAAAAACCACCGGAAGCGGGTCCCGGCGCTGTCGTAGGCAAGGTCGGGTCCTTCTTGCGGCGCGGTCTGCCAGGTCGCTCCGCCGTCGCGCGAGACCTCGAGAACGAGGGGGGGCAGCGCCTCGATCGGCTCGAGCA
>JBKHAU010000245.1:0-4746 GCA_046542725.1 Opitutales bacterium | reverse complement strand
ACCTTCATTTCTAGGATGTCAAAAAATTCCGTTTCGAGCCCGGTGCGCTCTTCGATCATGCCGGGCTTCCACTCCTCGAAGGTGACGACGAGGTCGATCGTCTTCTCGAGGCGCACCGCGCGCACGCCGAAGAGTTCGCCGATGTTCACGATGCCGATGCCGCGACACTCCATGTAGCCACGGTTGAGCTCGCTGCTCTGGCCGCGCAGGACCCCCTCGTTGTCGAGGCGGATGAAGACCAGATCGTCCGCCACGAGACTGTGGCCCCGCTCGATGAGGGCGAGCGCGCTCTCGCTTTTGCCCACTCCGCTGCGCCCGCGGATGAGCACTCCCACTCCCTTCACGTCGAGGAGCGTGCCATGGAGCGAGATGCGCGGGGCAAAGGCATCCTCGAGGATGAGGGTGGCACGGTTGGTGAGTTCGCGGGTGGTGAGGGGGGAGCGAAAGAGTGGCACCTGTGCCTCGGCCGCAAGGTCGAGGAGCAAGGGGGACGGCACGAGATTGCGCGAGACGAGCAGACAGGGAATCTGCTTGGCGAGGATGCGCCGGAGAACGCCCTCGACGTGCTCCTCGCTCTGGTCCCGCAGGTAGGCGATTTCGCCGGCCCCGAGGAGCTGGATGCGTCGATAGGCAAACGACTTGAAATAGCCCGTCACGGCGAGGGCCGGCCGGTTCACCGCCTTGTCGCGAATGAGCCGTTTCAGGCCCTTCTCGCCCGCCACCAGCTTGAGGTCGAGCGGGGTGCGACCCAGTTCGTAAAACGTTTCGACGGAAAGGCTTTCAGCCTTCTTCGGCTGGGGGCGCAAAGGCATACGAAGGAGCAAACGGCCGGCTCCAGCGAGGGCAACCGCAATCGCTCGGCGCCGCGCTGCCCCTCAGAGCTGGAAGGCCTCGCCGAGGTAGAACTTGCGCGCGCTCGGGTCGTTGATGAGCACGTCGCTGGGGCCCTCGACGAGGACGCGGCCCTCGTGCAGGAGGTATGCCCGATCGACGATGCTGAGCGTCTCGCGCACGTTGTGATCGGTGATGAGCACCCCGATCCCGCGCTCGCGGAGCCGCCGGATGATGGCCTGCACCTCGGCCACGCTGATGGGGTCGACCCCGGCGAAGGGCTCGTCCATGAGGAGGAACTTGGGATCGGTGATGAGGGCACGGGCGATCTCGAGCCGCCGGCGCTCCCCTCCGCTCAGGGTGAACGCTTTTTGCCGGGCAAGGCCCGAGAGGCCGAGGTCCTCGAGTTGGCGGGTGACCTTTTCACGGCGCTCCGCGCGGGTCACGCGGAGCGTCTGCGCGATCGCGCTGAGGTTCTCCTCCACCGTGAGGTTGCGGAAGACGGAGGGTTCCTGCGGGAGATAGCCGATGCCGAGGCGCGCCCGTCGATACATCGGCAGGGCGGTGATCTCGTGGCCGGAGAGGAACACGCCGCCCCGCGTCGCCGCGACGAGTCCCACGATGATGTAGAAGGAGGTCGTCTTGCCCGCGCCGTTGGGTCCCAGAAGGCCGACCACTTCACCGGCCTCGACATTGAGATCGACCCCGTCGACGACGCGACGCCGGCCGAAGACCTTGAGCAGTCCACGGGTCTCGATGGTGGTGCGAGTGGCGATGGGGGCCGCGGTGCTCATGTGCCCTCCTCCCCCTCATCGGGTGCAGTCTCGCCGGTGGCCGGCGGCTCGGGTGCATCCCCCTCCGCTGCTTCACCGGCATCCTCGCCGGCCTCCTCACCTGTCGGGCGGCCGAGAAGCACGTCCTGCTCCGGCACGTTGACCGAAAGTTGGGAAGCGGCACCGCGCAGGCTGATCGTGGCGCGCCCGGGTTTCTCCCCGGGGGCGAAGCCGGGTGGGTTGATCGCTTCGATGCGCTTGTCCCGCGTGTGAAAGACAAAACCGTAGGCGCGCGCCTCGGCATCGCCCTGAATAATCACCGGATCCTCGAGGAAACGGACCGTGCCGGCGACTGGATCGACCTCCACGCGGCCCGCCCGGGCGGTCCGACCGGCCTGCACGATCTGCACGGCGCCCTCGGCGACAATCGCTTCGATCGCGCCGATTTCGCCGATCGTGCCCGTGACCTCGCCGGGGTCGCGCAGCGCGGTGACGGTGAGCTCATTGGCGCGGATGAGCAGATCGGTCCCCTCCACGAGGACATGCCCACGAAAATAGAAGTGGTTGCGATCCTCCGTGCCCTGCATTTCGAGCACGTCGCTGCGGATCGTCGTGCGCTCGGACAAATCGACGCTCTGCGCCGGAGCCATCACCACGCCCAAGAGGAGCAGAGAGAGAAGAGAAAGGAGTATGGGTGCCTTCATTGCAGGATCTGAATGGAGTCGAGAAAGACGACGCGGGCACCGCCGCCCACGGTCATGCGCTTGGCCCCGCCGTCCCATTTCCAGTCGGCGCCCTCGATCTCGTAGCCGGCCCCCGTCACATAGAGCGTCGAGTTCCCCTCGGCGGTGGTGGCATCGAAATCGATGAGGGCCTCCGGACTGCGGATGCGGGTCTCGAGGGTGAGGTCGGCATCGCCCGAGAAGACCTTCAAGTCCATCCCGAGGATCACACTGTGGGTCTCGGAGAGGTAGCGCCCCTCCACCCCGCGCAGCTCCCACAACTTGTAACCATCGTCGCCAAAGACCGGAAAGCGAAAGTTGCGGATCGGCGCATCCGGTCGCATCTGGGCAGAGATCGAGGCGGCGAGGCCGAAAAAGGCAAAAAAGCAAAACACTCGAAGCATGGAAAAAAGGAGTGGGCGCCGCGGGTGACGCAGGTGCATTTCCAGCCACGACCGCGCGGGGGTCAACCACGCGGTGAGGCCGATGACACCGCGCGTCCTCATCGGCGCAGCCGGCGGGCGCGGTCGATGAGGGAGAGGAACTCCTCCCGCTCCGCCTCGTCGCCCACCGCGGAGCGGGCGAGGGCCTCGACCAGTTCCCAGCTGGCCTCTTCGCCCGGGAGCTCGCCGCGCAGTTCCAGCCCAAAACTGGCAACCGCCGCCGCCCAGCGAAACGCCCGCGAGGCCTGTCGCCATGAAACGGTGTCCTCCGGGGCCTCGAGGCGAAACTCGGTCGCGACAGTCTCGGCCCCGGCGGAGGGCGCGTAGCTCACCTCGACCCACATGAGGGAGCGGTCTGCCCCCGCGTGCCGGGAGGGCCTCACCGGGGCGGTGCGAAAGGCTTCGGGGGACTCGAGCAAGGCGGTCGAGGGCGCCCCCACGGGCACCACTTCGTAGAGCGCGGTGACCGATCCGCTTCCCCGCCAGGAGCCCACCTCTCCACCGAGCAGCCCGGCGTCGCTTTCCTCGGAGTCGTCATATCCGAGGAGGCGATAGGCCGCCACTTGGGCGAGGTTGAACTCCACCGCCACTTCGAGGGCCTCGACGGGAGCCTCGCCGGGGCGACGGTGCAGGGTGAGGCGGATGAGCTGATGCACCGGATCCCAGGGGGCCTCCGCCACCTCCATCTCCACCTCGAAGGGAGCGTCGCTGGAAGACGCCCCGCTCCCGGCATAGGAGAAATAGTTCACCAGCGAATCGATGCGAACGGCGGAAGGCGCAGGCAGTCGATCGGCGTAGAGCTCGGCCCGTACGGTCTGATAGGACGCGTCCGTCTCGGGTTCCGCGGTGACGACCGGCGCGGCGGCCGGCTCCGACCTCCGAAAACTGGCCTCAAGGGCGGCGGACTCGTCGCCGGAGGCCGCGCTCTCGAAAGTCGCGGCCGCGAGTTCCGGGGTCGTCGCGGAGGTGACTTCGAGAGACCGGCGGGGGCGCTCCGCGGGCGAACGGGCCGCCCTTGTCGCCTCCGGCGGACGTGCCGCGGCCGGCACGGGCGCGTCGAGACGCCCGAAGCCCGCGAGATCGAGGCTCGGGAGCGGGGCCCGGGCCCGCTCCTGCCCGCCCTCGTTTTCGCCGTCGCTCTCCAGCGCCAGGGCGAGCCCCTCGGCCACGGCCGCACTCACTGCCTCCCGCTCGGCCGCCTCCTGCGCCGCCTCGGCTTCGAGCGTGGCCGCGATCGTGTCGGCCAGCGGGACGGCGCGCTCGAACTCATCGGGACCTGAACTCCTGACGGGCACGACGGCGGCCATGTCGTCTTCGAGGCGGCCGGTGGCGACCTGCGTGAAAGCGTCGAAGACGTAGAGACCGGCGAGCGCGACGGCCGCCGCGAGTGCCGCGCCGAGAGCCGAAAAGCGCGACCGCCGGGAGGAGCCGATACGCGGAGCATCCTTTTTCAACAGCGCGATGCGCGCCTCGCGCTCATCCGAGGACTCCAGACGGCGGCGGGCGCGCAGGGCGGCGGCGGTCATTGCGGGTCGGGCGGGACCCGCCGACGCGCCCGGCGGCAACCCTTCCACTCGGTAGAGGCCGCTGAGGGCAGAGCTCACCTTGCGCAGCTCGGCGAGGGCTTCGCGCAGGTCTGCGTCGCGCTGCAGCTCGGCTTCGAAGGCCGTGCGTTCGGCCGCTTCGAGCTCATCGAGAAGATACGCCGTCAGGCGCGGATCCGAGGATGGATGAGAGAGATCGTGAGCCATGGCCAGGGTTCACCACTCGGGGTGTTGCGCGAGGCGGGTGCGCAGGGTGGAAAGGGCGGTGTGGAGATGCACGCCGACCGCGTTGACCGTTTTGCCCGTCACCGCAGCGATCTCCTTGTAACTCAGCTGAGCCTGGAACTTGAGGCGCATGACCTCCTGCTGGGCCGGCGTGAGCGCTTCCACCGCCTCCCAGAGAAAGGCATGGGTATCGGCCGCCTCGGTCCGG
>JBKHAU010000244.1:0-4749 GCA_046542725.1 Opitutales bacterium | reverse complement strand
ATGCCGACGGGGACGTCGGCGCTCCCGGGGGCATCTTTCGTCTTCCAGCGGAAGCGGGCCTGGAACAGGGGATCGCGAGAGACTGCTTCGATGGTGGAAAAATGGCAGCCCGACAGGGACTCGAACCCCGACAAGCAGAACCAGAATCTGCTGTGCTACCATTACACCATCGGGCTAATTGTCAGGAAGAACGATTCCTCCCGGGTTTGCCAATGGAAATTTTGCGGTTTCGTGACAGACCCCAGGGACGGAGGGCAAAGGCGCGTAGGGGTGGTCGACGAGGCCTTGGCCCAGTCGGCCCAGCGCCGAGTGGCACTACTTCGCCGTCTCCGAGATGCGGCTCTCGCGAATGACGGTGACACGGATCGTGCCGGGATACTGCAGCTCGTCCTCCACCCGACGGCGGATGCGGGTGGCAAGGCGACGGGCGCCGAGGTCGTCGATCTTGCCGGGATCGACGATGACGCGGATCTCGCGACCAGCCTGCAGGGCATAGGATTCCTTGATACCCTCGCCATCGCGCGCGATCTCCTCGAGGCGGCGCACACGCTGAATGTAGCCGTCGATGCTCTCCGCGCGGGCTCCGGGCCGCATCGCACTGAGGCTGTCGGCGGTCATGAGGAGGCCGACGTAGGCGCTCTCTGCGGGGATCTCACCGTGGTGTGCGGCGACCGCGTTGATGGTGCGCGGGTCCTCTTGGCCGTAGCGCTTGAGGAAGTTGGCTCCGGCCATCGCGTGGCTCCCGGGGTACTCCTCGTCGAGCACCTTGCCGATGTCGTGAAAAAGGCCACAGCGCTTGGCAAGGTCGGGGTCGAGGCGCAGCTCGGCGGCCATGAGGGCACAGAGGTTGGCCACCTCGATGGAGTGATCGAGCGAGTTCTGGTTGTTCGCCAGGCGGTAGTGCATGCGTCCGAGCAGGCCGATGACCTCGGGATGCACCTTGTTCAGGCGGAGTTTGCGCACGGCATCTTCCCCGTAGGCGATGACGCTGCGCTTGAGCTCCTCCTCGGCCTGCTCGACGGCCTCCTCGATCGAAGCAGGATGAATGCGCCCATCGCGCAGAAGCGCTTCGAGGGCGAGGCGGGCGGTCTCGCGCCGCACCGGATCGAAGGAGGAAATGAGCACGCTGTCGGGTGTCTCATCGATCAGCAGGGTCGTCCCGGTGACGGATTCGAAGGACTTGATATTGCGCCCCTCGCGGCCGATGATGCGCCCCTTCAGGTCCTCCGAGGGGAGCTTCACGATCGTGGCGGTGAGGTCGTGGTTGGCTTGGCCGCTGAGGCGCTGCATGGAGGCGATGAGGATCTTCCGCGCTTCATCCTCGACCTCCATGATGGAGCGTTGGAGGCGCTCCTCGCGCATCAGGCGGATTTCGTCGTCGCATTCCCGCTGGGCCTCCTCGCGGAGGGCGGCGCGCGCGTCCTCCATCGTCGCGTCGGCCAGCTTGAGGAGCTTGTGGCGGTATTCGGCGAGGCGCTCGCGGGCGGCGTCCTCGCGCGCTTCCGCCTCGGTGATCTGTTCATCGAGGGAAGCCCGGCGTTTTTCGAGGAGGTCTTTCTCCTTTTCGGCCGCGAGCAGGGCGGAGACGGCCTCGTCCTCCTTTTGCCGCAGCTCGATCTGGCGCCGCTCATGCCTTTGCTCGAGTTCCGTCTCGCGCTGCTTGAAGCGGTGTTCGAGTTCGCGGGCCAGGGCCCGCTGCTCGAGCTCGAGCTCGCGCTGCAGGAGACGCTCGCGCTCCGCCGCCTGTGCGTCCGCACGGGCGGTGGTCCGGTGCATGAACCACCATGCGAGAAGCGCGAAGACGAGCGTCGCGCCGACAATTGCAAACCAGATTTCTACCATCCAGCGACCCAGTATCGCCCGGAGTGGCTGATTTCAGCACGCGGGCGGAAAAACGCTCGGTAACCGTTTCGGCTTTGTCAAGCCGGGGTCTTGCGCCACCCGTGCCGCTACCGCAACTCCTGCCCGGAGCTCGCGTCGACGATCTTGAAGTTTTCCACGTGGTAGGCCGGGTCGGCGCGGAAGCTGAGCTTCACCCCATAGGTCTGCTCGATCTCCACGAGCACCTTTTCGTCCTCGTGGCGGAGGCGTTCGAGGGCATGCGGGTGGCAGAAGACGCGCAGCCAGAGCGGCTCGGAGGCAGCGTCGATCTGGGGCTTGAGGCGGCGGATGACGCTCGTCAGGCGGCGCTGGATCTCGACGCTCATGGTGCGCGAACTCTTCACCGTGCCGCGGCCTCCGCAGTAGGGGCAGGAGCTGTAGAGCCCGCTCGAGACGCTCTCCTTGTGCCGCTGGCGCGTCATCTGGAGGATGCCGAGCTGGGAGATGGGGAGGACGTGGCTTTTCGCGCGGTCCTTGTCCATCTCGGTCTTCATGCGGCGAAAGACGGCGGAGCGGTCCTTGCGCGACTTCATGTCGATGAAATCCACGATGATGAGGCCGCCGATGTTGCGCAGGCGGATCTGGCGCGCGATCTCGGAGGCGGCCTCGAGGTTGACGTCGACGATGAAGTTCCCGTTCGACTCGCTCTTGTCCTTGTTCTTGTGCGCGCCGGTGTTCACGTCGATCGCGACGAGGGCCTCGGTCTCCTCGATGACGACCTCGCCCCCGCTGGGGAGGGCCACCTTGCGCTGGAAGGTCTGCTCGATCTGCCGCTCGATGTTGAAGCGCTCGAAGATGGGGATGCTCTCCTTGAAGACAGCCACCTTGCCGGCGCTGCGCTTGGAGATCTTGCCCACGAGGTCGAGGATGCGCCCACCGTCCTCCTCGTCGTCGATGAGGACGCGGTCGATGTCCTCGGTGAGGAAGTCGCGCACCGTGCGCTCGATGATGTCCGGCTCGGTGTAGACGCAGGTGGGCTGGCGCGCCTTTTCGATGCGGGCCTGGATCTCGGCCCACTGGTTGAGCAGCATGGTGAGGTCGCGGACAAAGTAGGTCCAGCGCTTGCCCTCGCCCGCGGTGCGGATGATGACGCCCATCCCGGCGGGAATGGAGAGCTTGCGCAGGATGTCCTTGAGGCGCTTGCGCTCCTTGTCGTCGTCGATCTTGCGCGAGACCCCACACTGCCCGCCGAAGGGCATGAGGACGAGGAAGCGACCGGGGATGGCGAGGTTGGTCGTGGTGCGGGGTCCCTTCGAGCCGATCGTGCTCTTGGTGATCTGCACGACGATCTCCGAGCCGATGGGGTAGAGCCCGGGGATGTCCTTGATCGTGACCTTCTCCTTCTTCTTCTTCTGGTCCTCCGTCCGGGTGTCGCGGATGAACTCCACGCTGCTGTCGGCCTGCGGGAGGATGTCCCAGTAGTGCAGGAAGGCGTTTTTCGGCATGCCGATGTCGACAAAGGCCGCCTTCAGGCCGGGCTCGAGATTCTGGATCTTGCCCTTGAAGATCGCCCCGACGAGGCGGTCGTCGCCCGCCCGCTCGAGGTCGAACTTCTCCAGCACGCCGTCGTTGAGGACCGCGACACGCTTCTCGAGCGGCTCGGCGTTGATGATGACTTCGCGGTAGCTACGCTTCTCCTTCTTGATCTTTTCGACCAGCTTCTGGAGCACGGGGCGCTCGCTGGCGCGCCTTTCGGCGTCCGCGCGGAGCGCTTCGGGATCGACCTCGGCGGCCTTCGTTTCCTGGGGCCGGCGCTTGAGTTCAGCTTCTGTTTCGCCCGAAAGGGAGGTGACGGAATTTTCGGAAGAGGGATTCATGGTGTGTGGGTCCTGCCCGCGGGACGGGCGGCCGGGAGGACTCTTCCGGGAGGGTGGTTGTCAGTTCCAAGGCAATCATGGGCAATGAGGCCGGCCAGTGATCCTACCACCGCTCGCGGCGGTGGCGGTAGACGCTTTGCACGATGCCTTGGAGAAAACAACAACTCAAGAGAAAGGAGCCCCCATAACTGAGGAAGGGAAGAGGCAGGCCGGTAATCGGGGTGAGGCCTATCGTCATTCCAATGTTAACAAAGATGTGGATAAGAAAGATAACGGTGACGCCAACGGCGAGCAGCATGCCGAATCGGTCCCGCGCCTGGCCTGCGATCCGCACGCCGTTGGCAAGCAGCGCGCCGAAGAGTCCGATGACCAGACCCGCTCCAACAAAGCCGCGTTCTTCGGCCAGAACCGCAAAGATAAAATCATTATGTGCCACAGAGCGAGGTAGATAGCCCAACTGTGCTTGCAAGCCTTTTCCCCGGCCCTTGCCGAGGGGGCCACCCGCGCCCACCGCGCGCATCGACTGGTTGCGATTCCAGGCCGCCTCCGTCCCGGTCGGGTCGATCACCGCCGGGTTGACAAAACCCATGATGCGCTCGCGCTGATAGTCCCGCAGAAAGGGGAAGAAAGACTCCTCCTGATACTGACCCCGGGCCTCGTGCGCGGTGAGCTCGTTCGCCTGCAGAAACGCGGCGTAGCGATAGAGGTCGGCCCCCAGCCAAGTGCCAAAAAGCATCGAGAAAACAAACACCGCGACAAAGAAACGTTGGGAAAGGCGCGACACATAGAGCAGCGCGAGGACCACCGGCGGGATGATCAGGCAAGAGCCTAGATCCGGCTGCAAAAAGATCAAGATCATAGGGATGAGCATGACCAGGAGGGTCTTGCCGAGGGCATAGACCGACTGCCCCACGGTCCCCAGCTCACTGCGCGCAAGGATGCTCGCCACCATGATGAGGGTCGCCGCCTTGGCCGCCTCGGAGGGCTGGAAGTTCATCACGACGAAGTTCAGCCAGCGCGTCGCCCCCTCCCGCGTCACCCCGAGGGGGGT
>JBKHAU010000243.1:0-4768 GCA_046542725.1 Opitutales bacterium | reverse complement strand
CGATTTGATAGGGCTCGAGTGCGCATTGCCAAAACTCAGTCCGACAAGCTCCTAGGCCACGGGGGGCTCAGGCCGCGGGGGAGCGTCCAAAAAGGTGCCGGGCGTTGCGCGCCCAAGAGAACTCGCGGGCCCAGGCCGGTCCCGCGGCGCCCGACCGCCGGCGCAGTTCGCCATCGGCAAGGTAACGGGAAAGTGCCTCGGTGAGTGCTCCGGCCGGGGCTGGGGGCACGACGGTGCCGTTCTCCGGGCCGACCGCCTCGCGCGCTCCTCCGGAGTCGACCGCGATCACCGGGCAACCGGCGGCGGCCGCCTCGAGGTAGACCAGACCGAGACCCTCGACGCTCTGCGGGAGTTCCCGGCTCGCCAGCACAAAGACGTCCGCGGCACGGTAGATCTGGGCGAGGGTCGCCTCGTCCGGGGCTTCCTCCGGCCCGCTCAGGGCAACCCCGAGGGCGCGGGCCCGGGCCTCGATCGCGCCGAGGTAGGCAGGCCGCCCGATCGGCCCGACGAGGCGGTAGCGCACGGCAGCGCGCATCGGCTCGGGGAGAGCACCCAGCGCCTCCACGACCTCGAGCTGGCCCTTGCGGGGGTGGATGCGGCCGACGGTGAGGACGGTGAGGCGCTTTTCCGCCGGCGGGGAGGGAGTCAAAGGGCCGGAGAGGTGGATCTCGAGGGCGCGCGGCACCGCGCCCGGCACGAGCGTGCAGCGCGCGGCGGGAAACCCCGTCACGGCCTCGAGGCGTGCGGCCACCGCACGGGAGACCACGCCCACCACGTCGGCGTTGCCGAGGAGGCGGGCGAGCCGACGGCGACGGTGGCCGGGCCACGCGAGGCGGAGAATCTCGGAGCCGTGCAGGGTGAGGACGAGACGCCCCGGGCGAGGCAGGTCGAGCAGGCGGGCGTAGAGCCAGAGGCGAAGCGGACCGGGCTCGGGGAGCCAGAGAGTGGTCGTGCTCCAGTCTCGCTCGAGGTCGCGGACGGCGCGGCGCATGCGCAGGCGGTCGGGCCAGTCTTGCGTGCCCCCGACCGGAGTCGGCGTGATGCGCAGCGTGCCGGTCGACTGCGCCGGGGTGTAGCGAGGGGTCAGGACGGTCACCTCGTGACCGAGGACCCGCGCGGCCTCCACCGTCTCGGCTGCGTAGGTGGCGATCCCCCCGCGCTTGGGCGGGTATTCGTGGGTAAGGACGAGGAGCGAACCTGGCATGAATTGCCCTTGCGCAAGGAATTGGAGGGCAGCATCTTCGCGCGGTTTGATGATGGCGAGTCGAAAGGCAAAGGAAGACCTCGCGATCGTGACCGGAGCCAGTCGTGGACTGGGACGGGCGATCGCCTCACACCTCCTCGAGGCGGGTTGGCGCGTCCTCGGGGTTTCGCGTGCGCCGGCTGCAGCCGAGCCGCTTCCCGGGGTTTCGTGGCTCAAGCTCGACCTCGCCGACCGGGCTCAGCTGGAGGCTGCGTTGGCCTTCGAGGGGGGGCCTTGGAGTGAGGTCGGATTACTCGTGAACAACGCGGGTTGGGCCGACTTCGGGCCCGCGGAGACGACGCCGCCCGAGTCCCTCGACGGCCAGTTGGAAACCCTTCTGCGTGCGCCGATGCGCCTGAGCCAGGCCGTCCTGCCCGGCATGCGGCGGCGCGGCCGTGGAGTCATCGTCAATGTCTCCTCCCTTGCCGTGGAATGGCCCATCCCCTTTCTCGCCGCCTACAACACGGCCAAGGCAGGGCTCAGCGCGTTTTCCCGCTCGCTCGAGCTGGAGTTGGCGGGGAGCGGAGTGGAGGTGATCGACTTTCGCCCCGGCGACTACCGGACCGCGTTTTATGAAGCCGCGCAGCGTTTTGGCGGCGAGGCACCGGTCCTCGAAGCCGCGTGGGCGACGATGGGGCGCCGGGTCGCGGCAAGCCCCCTGCCAGAGCGTGCGGCGAGTGACCTCGGGCGCGCGCTGGCGCGTGGCCAGACCGGGCCGATTCGTTCAGGCACCTGGTTCCAGGCGCACTTTGCCTCCTTTGCGGCGCGCTGCCTGCCGTCCTCGGCGAGCGCCTTTTGGATCCGCCGCTACTACGGCATGGGGGGCCTTTGAGGGGTGCGCCTCGTCATTCTTCAAGACTATCTGCGGATGGGCGGAACGGAGCGGCAGTCGCTCCAGATCGCCCGCGATGCGACGCGCGATGGACATGTCGTGACCCTGCTTCTCTTTCGCCCCGGTGGCCCGCTGGAAGGGCAGCTGGAAGGTGTTCCCTTCGGCGTCGAAGTGCTGCAGCAGTACGACACCCGGGTCTCGCTCTATGCCCCGCGGTTGATCGCGGCGATCGAGCGGATCAGGCCCGAGGTCATTCTATGCATGGGACGAACCGCAAACTGCTATGCGGGATTCGTCCAGGCCCGCTTTCCGCACCGCGCGGTGGTGGGCACACTGCGCACCGGCAAGTGCCTGTTTCCCCTCCAGCTCTGGGCGCTCGCGCAGGTCCGCGGGATCATCGCCAACAGCGACTGGTGGCGTTGGCGATTGCGCTCCTGGGGGGTCCCGGTCGAAGGGCTGGCGGTGATTCAAAACGCCCTCCTCGGCGGCACTGCCGCGCGCTGCGCGGAGCAACGCAAGAAGAAGCGGGCGGAAGCCGGTCTCTCGGCCGAGACGGTGGTCCTCTTGAAGGTGGCAGGCTTCCGCGCGGGCAAGCGCCATTCCGGCCTCCTCCGCCTCCTTGCGCCCTTGGCTCACCATTCGGACTTGCCGCCCTGGGAGCTCTGGCTGGTGGGGGACGGACGCGAGCGTCGACGATGCGAACGCCTCGCCGCGCGCCTTGGGCTCAACGGGCACATCCGCTTCCTGGGGGCGCAGACCGATCCGCGCCCCTTTTACGCGGCCGCCGATATCGCCGTCTCTGCCTCGACGGAGGATTCCCTGCCCAACTTCCTCATCGAGGCGCAAAGCATGGGCCTGCCGCTCGTCGCGATTGACTTTCGCGGCGTACGCGAGGCCTGTGTGCCGGGCTACAGCGGCGAGGTCGTGGGCCGCCGCGATGGCGTGGGGTTTGCCGCCGCGGTGGCCCGACTGATGCGGGATGAGACGCTTCGCGAGGAGATGGGTCGCCATGGCCGCGAACACGCCGTGCGGCGGTTTGCTCCCTCCACGCAGGCGCGTCGCATGCTCGATGCCCTCGTTGAGATGACCGCGCACGAGCACATCTGAAGGCTTCGTCCTTGCCTCCTCGGTTCGCCTCCACTCAATCAGCGCCCGATGGCTTCCTCTTCGCTGGCGAAACTACTCATTCTGCAGGATCGCGACCAGCGCTGCTCGCAGGTCCAGGCAAGTCTCGCGCAATGGCCCCTCGAACGGGCCAATACCGAGCGGGACATTGCCCATGAGAAGGAGCGCGTGGCGGCGGTCGAAAAACGGCTGTCGGAACTCGAGATCGCGCGCAAGCACCTCGAGGGGCAGGTCGCCGATGCCGAGGAAAAGATCGTCAAATACCGCACCCAGCAGCTCCAGGTGAAGAAACAGGAGGAGTACACGGCCCTCGAGCACGAGGTCACCACCTTGCGGGAAACGATCGACGATTGGGAGACCGAGGAGCTGGACCTGCTCGACGCAATCGACCATGCGGAGAATGAACTCGAGGTTCTAAAAGAGGAAGTGGCGGCCAACATCGCCACTTACGAAGCCCATTTGCGCACGCTCGATGAAGGCCATGCGGCCAACGAGGCGGCGCGGGGTGAAGCCGAAGAGGCCCTGGCCGCGGCCCGGGCGGAGACCGAGGGCCCGGACCTCGAGCAATACGACTTTGTCCGCCGGCAGGTGAAGCGCTTCCCCGTCGTTGTCCCGCTCGAGGGCGGCATGTGCATGGGCTGTCACCTCAAGGTCTCCGGTGAGGTGGAGAGCGCCGCCCGCCGCGGGACCTCCATCGTGCGCTGTTCGAGTTGCGGGCGCATCGTCTACATCGAGCGGTAGCCCGTGTTCCGCCATTGCCAGGCGTGATTTCTCTCCGCGGAGACGCGCGATTGCGGTCAGGCACGCCGGTGTCACGGGGCGCAGACTTGTCTGTCTGCGAGCCTTGCCGTTGCACGAGACGGGCATCGCCGGCCTCCCCCGCGCTTCACTGCGCGAGGACTTGTTGCGGCTTGCGGCAGGGCAGGTCGAAGGCTTG
The DNA here is from genome assembly GCA_046542725.1 of Opitutales bacterium. Classification (GTDB taxonomy): domain Bacteria; phylum Verrucomicrobiota; class Verrucomicrobiia; order Opitutales; family Oceanipulchritudinaceae; genus CAWVVV01. The sequence continues at coordinate 631 of JBKHAU010000243.1, read as the reverse complement.
GGCGACGGCCTCGTGGGTGACCTCGCCGGCGAGAATGTTGGCCCCCTTGGCAAGGGCCGGGTGGCGGCGGAGTGCCTCGCGGGGGCCAAGCCGGGCGAGGGCGAGGGCGTAGGGCATGGTGGCGTTGGTGAGGGCGTGGGTGCTGGTGAGCGGCATCGCGCCCGGCATGTTCGTGACGCAGTAGTGGACGATACCGTCGACCTCGTAGATCGGGTCGCGATGGGTGGTGGGGCGCGAGGTCTCGGTCGAGCCGCCCTGATCGATCGCAACGTCGACGATGACCGCCCCGCGCTTCATCTCGGCGAGCGTTTCACGGCGGATCAGCTTGGGGGCCTTGCCCCCGGGGATGAGCACGCTCGAGACGACGAGGTCGGCGCCGGCGAGGGCATGACGGAGGTGGGCGCGGTTCGACATGAGGGTGATGACGTTGGGCGGCATGATGTCGCTGTAGTAGCGCAGCCGCTCGAGATTCACATCGAGGACGTAGGTGAGGCAGCCGAGGCCGGCGGCCATCTTTGTCGCGTTGAGGCCGACGGTGCCGGCACCGAGGATGACGACCGTCGCGGGGGCCACCCCGGGCACGCCGCCGAGGAGAATGCCGCGCCCGCCGAACTCCTTCTCGAGGTACTTC
>JBKHAU010000242.1:0-4798 GCA_046542725.1 Opitutales bacterium | reverse complement strand
GGGGATCGTCGGGGAAGGACCTAGCGCAGGACACCGAGCAGGTCGCTCTCGCGGGCGAGGAGATAGGTCTCGTCGTCGAGTTTGATCTCCGTGCCGCCGTATTTGGCAATGAGCACGCGGTCGCCCTCCTTCACCTGAAAGGGGACGGGCTGGCCGTCGTCGTTGCGGCCACCGGTGCCGAGGGCGAGGACCTTCGCCTCCTGGGGCTTCTCCTTCGCGGAATCGGGGATGATGATTCCCCCGGAAGTGGTCGTTTCCGCCTCGATGCGCTGCAGGAGGACACGGTCGCCGAGGGGACGGATGGTACGTTTTGCAGTAGTGGTGGGCATGTGAATAAGGGTTTGAATGGTAGGATTGGAAAAACCTCCTCAACGTTGCACGCCCAGCGCCAAGTGGCCTTTAGGGTGTCTTAAGGCGTTGGTAAATAGAAGAATGCGTGCTTTCGCAGGCTCCGCGAAGAGATCCCGAAGCGAGTCGTCCTGACTCACTGGCGACGCAGTTGAGTCAGCCCTCTGGCGCAGGCCACGGCCGGGCGACCCACCGTGGTGGAGCGATCATAAGGAGAGCTAATTGCAGGGGATTCGCTGCTTTCTAAGCGACGGGATCGCTTGGCCTGAGCTGGGCGGGACGCCACCTTTGCGCCTTGTTGCAACTTGGTCTCATACCAAAGAAGACAATAAATGGATGCCTTTACCCTCTCACGGCTGCAGTTTGCCGCGAACATCAGTTTCCACATTCTCTTTCCCACCATCACGATCGCGTTGGGGTGGCTGCTGCTGTTCTTCAAGCTGCGCTATCGCGCGACGCGGGAGGAGCACTGGATGCAGCTCTATTTCGCGTTCACGAAGGTCTTTGCCCTGACCTTCAGTCTCGGAGTGGTCAGCGGGGTGACGATGTCCTTTCAGTTTGGGACGAACTGGCCGGGCTACATGAACACGGTGGGCAACATCGCCGGCCCGCTCCTGGCGTATGAGGTGCTGACGGCCTTCTTTCTCGAGGCCACGTTTCTCGGGATCATGCTCTTTGGTTTTCGCCGGGTGCCGGGCTGGCTGCACACCGGGGCGACGTTCCTCGTGGCGTTGGGCACGACGTTTTCGGCCTTCTGGATTCTCGCCCTCAACAGTTGGATGCACACTCCCGCGGGCTTCGAGATGATCGACGGGCAGGCCCATGCGACGGATTGGTGGGCGATCGTGATGAGTCCCTCGATGCCCTATCGGCTGACCCATGTGCTCGTCGGTTCGGGGCTGACGGTGGCGTTTCTCGTCGCGGGTATTCTGGCCTACCGGCGGCTGAAAGGTGATCGCTCGGCGGCGGTGGTGAGCGGCTTGCGCGTGGCGGCGATCCTCGCCCTTGTCCTCGCCCCGGTGCAAGCCGTCGTGGGCGACCTGCACGGGACCAATACGCGGGACTACCAGCCGGCCAAGCTCGCGGCGATGGAGGCCCTCTGGGAGACCGAAGCGGGCGCCCCCCTCGTCCTCTTCGCCCTGCCTGACGAAGAGAACCGGACCAACCGCTTCGAGGTCGCGATTCCCCTGCTGGGCAGCCTCATCGCGACCCGCGATCCGCACGGGACGATCCTCGGGCTCGAGGAGTTCGGCGAGGACCACCCGCCGGTCATGCCGGTGTTCTGGTCGTTTCGCCTGATGGTCGGAATCGGGCTCCTCATGATCCTGGTCGCCTCTCTCGCGGCCTGGCAGTTCCTGCGCCGCCGGCAGGCTCCCCGCTGGCTTCTGCGCACCCTCGTGGGGATGACGTTCTCCGGTTGGGTGGCGACCCTCGCGGGCTGGTATGTGACGGAGATCGGGCGCCAGCCCTGGCTCGTGCATGGCGTCCTGCGCAGTCGCGACGCGGTGGCCGATCTCGCCCCCGCCCACGTCGGGCTCACGCTCACGGCCTATCTCATCACCTACGCCTTCCTCCTCGTCGCTTATGTCGCGACCGTGTTTTATCTGGCGGGTCGCGAGATCGCGGACGACGCGACGCCCGGCGACGGCGGGGCAGACAGCCACAAGCTCTTTGCCGGAAGCTTCACATGATCGCGGATTTCTTTCAAAACGGGGCGCCCTGGCTGCCCTATGCCTTCGCTTTTCTCATCGGCGTGTCGATGCTCCTCTATGCCGTGCTGGACGGCTATGACCTGGGGGTGGGAATGCTTTCGGCGCGCGTGAGCCCGGAGGAGCGCGACCGCATGATCGCGTCCATCGGTCCTTTTTGGGACGCGAACGAAACGTGGCTCGTGCTCGGGGTGGGGCTGCTCCTTGTGGCTTTTCCGGCGGCCCACGGCATCGTCCTCACCGAGCTCTATCTGCCGGTGGCACTGATGCTCGTGGCGCTGGTCTTTCGGGGGGTGGCCTTTGACTTTCGCAAGAAAGTGCCGCCCGCGAAAAAGGCGCGCTGGGATTGGGCGTTCTTCAGCAGTTCGCTGCTCGTGGCCCTCAGCCAGGGATACATGGTGGGACGCTTTGTCGTGGGTTTCCAGGACGGGGCGCCAAGCGAGTGGTTTGCGGCCTTCTTCGCGCTTCTGGTGGTGGCCGGCTACATCCTCATGGGCGCGGGCTGGCTCGTTTACAAGACCGAGGGCGACCTCCAGAAGCGGGCGGTGCGCTGGGCCCGCGGCGCGATCTGGACAATGGTCGGCGGAGCCATCCTGAGCAGCCTCGCGGCCCTCTTCGTCGATGCGCGCATCTACGAGCGCATGTTTGCCTTTCCGGAGTTGACCCTCCTCATCGCCCTCCCGGTCATATCGGTGGTCCTCACGCTGTTCCTGCACTTTTTGCTCGGGGTTTTGCCTCTGCCGGAGGACCGGCTGTGCTGGATGCCCCTCGCGGTGGCCATCGTCATCTTTGTGCTCGGGTTCGTGGGGCTGGTCTACAGCTTCCATCCCTACATCATCCCGGGGCAGTTGCGCATCGTCGACGCCTCCGCTGCGCCCGCTTCGCTGGCCATCATTCTCGCCGGGACGGTCTTCGTTCTGCCCTTCCTCGCCGGCTATACGCTACTTGCCTACTACGTTTTCCGGGGCAAGGCGACCGATCTGCGCTACGACTAGGCTAGCCGAGAATGACGGGCTCACTCATCCTTGCCGCGAGGGGCGCTCCGGTGAGCGTGACGTGGGTGTCTTCAGGGCGGAGGGCGCGCTCACCCTCGGGCGTATGGAGGATGACCCGCCGGAAGGTGGCGTAGGTGACGAAGCGCAAACGCAGGGCCGAAAAACGGTTGGCGAACCGATCCACCGTGAGGTGCAGCGCCCCTTCTCTGACTTCGGCGGAGAGCTCGATGTCGGTTTCTGTGCCGTGGCGATAGGCGAAGGACTCTCCGTCGTCGCAGCGGTAGGAAAGGATGCGCCTGCAGGATGTATCCGAGTCTAGGATACAATGGATCTCGAGGTCGGAGAGGTCATTGTCGTTGTCCTCTCGAGTGCCCACCTGGAGGGGGAGGAGGGCGCCCTCGCGGAGGAAGAGGGGAGTCTGCGCGTCGGGGGCGTGTGCTTCGAGGACCTGCCCACCGGCGTGCCAGGCGCCGTCCTGCGCGCTGAACCAGCGCCCCTCTCCGGGCAGGACGACCTGCCGTGTCGAGGCGTCCTCCTCGAGGACGGGGGCCTGCAGGATATCGGGGCCGACGAGAAACTGGTCCTCGAGGGTGTCCAGAGGCAATGCCTCGGTGCTTGCGAAGTCATTACAGAGCGGGCGAAGGATCGCCTCGCCGGTCGCCTCCTGTGCGATGAAGAGCGAGTAGAGGTAAGGGAGGAACTTGTAGCGCAGGCGAATGTAGTGACGAATCGACGACAGGGCCTCTTCGCCAAGCGCCCATGGCTCCTGACGGCGTGTCTTCTCCGCGCTGTGGTTGCGGAGAATGGGAAAGAGAAAAGCCGCCTTGTACCAGGCAACGGTGAGTTCCGGCGAGGTGTCGTCCATGAAACCGCCGACGTCGGCGCCATTGAAGGGAATGCCGGAGAGGGCAAGGCCGAGGCTGACGGGCAGGCTGAGGCGCAGGTTGTGCCAGTTCGAGGCATTGTCCCCCGTCCAGACGGCGGCGTAGCGGGAGGTCGAGAGATAGGCGCTGCGGGTGAGGAGAAAGGGGCGCTCGTCGGGGCGGGCGGCGAGAAAACCGGCGTGCGACGCGCGCGCCATGCCCAGGGCATATTGGTTGTGGTAGGACGCGTGCGGGCGGGAGCCACGGGCGAAGAGCATGTCCGCGGGGTCGACCTTGCCGACCGAGGGGTCGTTCATATCGAGCCACGCAGCGCTGAAGCCGAGAAGGGCGAAGGCCTCGACCTGGTTTGCCCACCAGACCTGCGCCTCCGGCAGACTGAAATCGGGGAAATGCACTTCGCCGGGCCAGACCATGCCGACGAAGGGGGCCCCCTCGCGATGGTGGCAGAAGAGGTCCCGTGCGAGGCCTTCCTCGAAAATCGTGTATCCCGGATCCACCTTCACCCCTGGATCGAGGATCGGCACGACACGCCGGCCCCGACGGCGAAGTCCCTGCAGGACGCCGGCCGCTTCCGCGGGACTCCCCCAGTGCTCCGGCGCGAGGGTGAAGACGCGGAACCCATCCATGTAGTCGATGTCGAGCCAGAGTCCGTCGCAGGGGATGCCGTGCTCGCGATAGCCCGTATCGAGTTCCGCGAGGTCCGCTGGACCGGCGTAACCCCAACGGCACTGATGGTGACCGAGCGCCCAGAGCGGGGGACGGGGCGTGCGGCCGACGAGGGTCTGCAGCTTGCGCGTGAGCTCGGGCAGGGTGGGGCCGGCAAGGAGGTAGAGTTCGGGCGCCCCGTCGGGCGCTCCCAGGT
>JBKHAU010000241.1:0-4811 GCA_046542725.1 Opitutales bacterium | reverse complement strand
GGACGTGCGCGGTCTCAATCGGGTGCATCAGTTCGACAAGGTGGAGCTGGTGAAATGGGTCCACCCGGACTCGAGCTTCGATGAACTCGAGGCGCTCGTGGCCCATGTCGAGGGGTTGCTCCAGAAGCTTGGCCTGCCCTATCGCACCCTGCTCATGTGCGCCGGCGACATCGGCTTTACCCACGCCAAGCAGTATGACCTCGAAGTCTGGGCGGGAGGACAGCAGCGCTGGCTCGAGGTCTCGAGCTGCTCGAACTTCACCGACTTCCAAGCCCGCCGGGCCAACATCCGCTTCCGCGGGCCGGACGGGAAACCGCAGGTCGTGCATACCCTCAACGGTTCGGGTCTCGCCGTGCCGCGCGTGCTCGCCGCCCTGCTCGAGAACTTCAGCGATGCGAACGGCGTCGTGACCGTGCCGGAGTGCCTCCGCCCCTGGTTCGGGGCCGACACGCTGAGCTGACGCGACCCCGCCCACACCGATGAACGAGGGGCCGCGCGCGGTGGACTGGCCGGCCGTCGCCCGGCGGCTGGCACCGCGCTTTCACGGCTCGGCGGCCGACCTTGGCGCGCCGCCCGAAGTCCGCGCGCTCTGGGCCGACCTCCCGGCCGGGGCCGAGGTGGCGGTGCTCTGTTCCGGTGGGGCAGATTCGGTCTGCGCCGCCCTCTGGGCGCTGACCGCGCCGGAGAGAGACGCGCGGCGCGTCATCCTGTTCTCCTTCGATCACCGCACCCGGCCGGCGAGCGCGGCAGAAGTCGAGGGCGTCGCCCACCTCGCTCGCGCCCTCGGGGCGCAGTTCGTCAGTCGTGCCGCCGAGCCGCGGTCGGAAAACTCGACCGAGGCGACGCTGCGCGCGGCGCGAGAAGCGGGTCTGGCAGCCTGGGAGGCAGCACGCGCCACTCCTCTGGCGGCCATTCTGACCGGGCATCAGGCCGACGACGTGGCGGAGAACCTTCTCTTTCGCGTCGGACGCGGCAGCGGGCTCGCGGGGCTCAGCGGACTGCGCGCGGTGCAGACTTTCCGAAATCGCCCGCCCCGGCTGCGCCCACTCCTCGGGGTGGGGCGGGCGGCCTTGCGCGAGGCCCTTGCCGAAGCCGGCGGAATCTGGTCGGAAGACCCGTCCAACGTGTGGCCCATCCACGCCCGCAACCGCCTGCGCCGCGATGTGGTGCCCGCCTGGCAAACTGCGCTCCCGGAACGCGACGTGGTCGCCGGCGCGGGCCGGGTCCACCGCCTCCTCGGGGAGGTGCATGCCTGGGTCGAAGCCCGCGTCGCCGCGATTCTCCAGGCGCGGGCTGAGCGCCCACGCCTGCCTCTTGGCGCCCTCGCGACCGAGCCGCCCTTCCTTCGCGCCTCGGTCCTGCAGGCATTTCTGCTGGAGTGCTCCGGCCAGGCCTGCGGGGAAGACCTCGCGCGTGCCTGCCTCGCCCTCGAGACGGGTGAGGCGTGCAATGTGCCCGGCGGCCGCGTGGCCCGGGTGGGCGAGGAATGGGTCTTTGCGCCGGCCCGCGAGGTCGCCGCGGAGGCATCTTGGCCAGCGGATTGGCAGGGGACGCTGCCGGTCCCCGGAAGTCTCGCGTTGCCGTCCGGCGCGCGCCTCGAGGCGACCATCGTTTCGCTCGCTCCCGCGTTCCGCGAGCGCCTCCTCGGAGGCCAGTTCCAGCCTTCAAATCAGGTCTGGATCAAGCCGCGCAGAGGGCCTTTGCGGGTTCGTTTCCGGCAACCCGGTGACCGCTACCGCCCGTTGCGCGCGCCGGGTTCGCGCAAAGTTCAGGATTGTTTCGTAGACGCGGGCATCCCGCAGGATCGACGGCATCGCGTCCCATTGCTCTGTGGAGGTGCAGGGGAGGTCCTCTGGATTCCCGGCCTGCCGCCCGCTCATTCCGAACGCCTCGGTCCGGAGGCGAGTCAGGCTCTTCGGTTGACTTACATGGAGACCTAAACGACCGTCCCCCCTTTTCTATGTCCGAGGACAATAATCCGAACCGCAATAAACCGCTGCGCAGCGGCCTCCAGGCCCGAATGCTCACTATCTGGGCGTTGGTCTTTTTCGCGATGATCACGCTGCTCTTTCTGGTGCAGAAGCAGCAGGATCAGGGCGAAGCCCTGAGCGTCGCCGAAGTCGTCGAACTCGCCCAAGGGGAGTCGGTGAACGGCTTTACCCTGAAAGAAGCGGTCCTGCAGAACAACATGCAGGGCGGGCTGCTCTGGCACGAGATCACCGGAACCTTGGAAAACCGCAACGGTGCCCTCGTCCCGTTCCGCGCGAAAGGGCAGATCACGGAGAAGAATCTCGAAGTTTTGCAGGAGAGCGGACTTTTCGAGGAAAAGCCGGCGAGCACGCTGCTCTCGGAGATTTTGCTCACTCTGCTGCCTTTTCTCCTCATTGGGGCGCTCGTCTACTTCCTTTTCATCCGGCAGTTTCGCCAGGCAGGCAGGGGGGCGATGTCTTTCGGCAAGTCGAAGGCGCGCATGCTCACCCGCGACCGCGATCGGGTTTCGTTTACCGAGGTGGCGGGCTGCGATGAGAGCAAGGAAGAGGTCTCCGAGATCGTCGATTTTCTCAAGGACCCGAAGAAGTTCCAGGAGATTGGCGGCCGCATTCCCAAGGGGGTTCTCCTCGTCGGTCCTCCCGGGACGGGCAAGACCCTGCTTGCGCGGGCCGTTGCAGGCGAAGCGGACGTGCCTTTCTTCACGATCAGTGGTTCCGACTTTGTGGAGATGTTTGTCGGGGTGGGCGCGGCGCGCGTGCGTGACATGTTCGAGCAGGGCCGCCGCAATGCGCCTTGCATCATCTTCATCGATGAAATTGACGCCGTCGGTCGCCAGCGTGGTGCCGGGCTGGGCGGGGGCAACGACGAGCGCGAGCAGACGCTCAACTCCCTTCTCGTCGAGATGGATGGCTTCGATGGACACGAAGGCGTCATCATCGTCGCCGCCACCAACCGCCCGGACGTCCTCGACGGTGCTCTTCTGCGCCCCGGCCGCTTCGATCGACAGGTTGTCATCGACCTGCCCGACATGCGCGGGCGCGAGGAGATCCTCCGCGTGCATGCGAAGAAGTTCAAGGTCCACGAAGACGTGAACCTCGGGGAAGTGGCCGCCAATACGCCAGGCTTCTCCGGCGCTGATCTTGCCAACCTCCTGAACGAGAGCGCGCTCGTCGCTGCCCGTTACAGCAAGAAGAAGCTCGATCGCCACGATATCGACGAGGCGCGGGACAAGATTTCCTACGGCCGTGAGCGTCGCCGCCTGATGGATGAGGAGGACAAGCGCATGACCGCCTTTCACGAGGCGGGCCACGCCCTCATCCAGGCCCTTCTGCAGGACAAGAAAATGAAACTGCACAAGGTCACCATCATCCCGCGTGGGCAGGCCCTCGGGATGACGATGAACGCGCCGACCAAGGATATCCTCGGATACTCCCGCACCGAGCTGCTGAACATGATTTGCATGGCCATGGGCGGTCGCCTCGGGGAGGAAGTCGAAACTGGCGACTTCAGCAACGGTGCCGCACAGGACATCAAACAGGCGACCAAGGTGGCCCGCCACATGGTGTGTGACTGGGGAATGAGCGAACTCGGGCCTGTGGCCTACGGCGAAAACCAGGAACACCTCTTTCTCGGGCGCGAGATCAACCGCTCGCAAAATTACAGCGAGGCCACCGCCAAGCGCATCGACGAGGCAATCTCGAAGATCGTCGACGAGCAGTTCACGCGGGCGCGCAAGATGATCGAAGACCATCAGCTGGCCCTCGAAAAAGTCGCCGACGCCCTCCTCAAATACGAGACCATCGAGGGGATCCACGTCGACGAGATCATCAAATTTGGCGAGATCCGCACGCCCGTCCTGACCGGCCTGAGCAATCAGCCCCCTCCGCCCCCGGAGGATGAGCCGAAGAAAGAGCCGAAGCCGAAGAAGAAGGACGAGAAGGAAGACACCGATCTCGGCGGAGCTGAGCCAGCGATGGCTTAGTCTCGGCGAATCGCGTTTTTCGACTTCGCTTTCCAGTTCACGGCCTTTCGCCGTGGCCCTCGCTCCGTCCGTCGCCCGCTGGCTCCGTCCAGATGGCGTTTGCGCCGCCTCTCTATCCTTTTGCGCGAAGGTGACTTCCGCGCTCGCCTTTGCGGCAGGATAGTACAGCTTTGGGGTAGTTCTTTTGAAGTTAGCTCGGTCAATCCGGTGTGTTTGTGCCTTTTCTGCTTCCGCGACTTCGTCGCGGTTAACGACAAACCAAACTACGTAAATATGAAAACGACACGCCGAAAGACCGAAAAGCGGCGCGTAAACGGGGAACTGAACTCCCGTTTGCGGCTTTTCCGAGGTGATGTTCGCTTCTCCGGCCCCCGCATGGGTGGCCTGGGTTTTGGCGGACTCCTTGGATAATTGCCGTTCAGCGCGTCAGTCATACTAAGCTAGAAATCAAATCGGGCGGAGTGGTTACATACCCTCCGCCCGATCCATGTACAGATCCCAAGGTGGAGGCTTGCTTGGGGCCCCGCTGCCGTTGTCGCTCCATGAGACGGGACGGAGTGTTCGCGGGCCGTTCAGCGCTTTGGCCACGGGCCCGTGAAGACGAGTCCGTGCGGGACGCCTTCAGTTCTTGTTCCTGCGGGCCGCTTCGGCGCCCCCGGAGAAGCCGAGGTCTGGGACTTGTCTCGACGCGCGCGGCGCAAGGTGGGGACGGCGGAAGCAAATGCATCAAATAGAGAACGCTCGAAAACCCGCGCGCTGGATGGTCCGCGGCCCTGCAGCGCGCACCGCTGAAGCAATGCGGCTACGTGGCAGCCGATTGTCGCCGGGGACGTGGAAT
>JBKHAU010000240.1:0-4817 GCA_046542725.1 Opitutales bacterium | reverse complement strand
CAGCCTTCTCTTTCGAGGCGTCGACCCGCACGGCGATGACGTTGTCCCCGCCGTAGTCGAGATACTCGGTCAGGTCGTAGCTCTGTGAAACGTAGCCGCTCGGCTCCTGACCGAGGAAAAAGCCGTTCACGAAGACCGCCGCGTCGCGGTAGATGCCGTCGAACTCGAGGTGGACCCGCCGCCCGAGATCCTCCGCCGGGATCTGAAAGTGCTTTCGGTACCAGCCCACACTGTTTTCGGGGAAGCCGGGCCCGAGCGCCTTGTATCCGTGACTGTAGCTCGCGTCGCGGTGAAAGGGCAGTTCCACCGCCCAATCGTGCGGCAGGTCGACGGTGCGCCACCAGCGGTCCTCGAACGAGGGGTGGGCGGGGCCGTCGCCGAAACCCGTCTTCGCAAGATAGGAGAAATAGCCTGTGGCGTGGCCGAAGTCGGACCCGGGGTCGTTTGCATGGCCGAGGGCGAAGCGCCAGCCATCGTTGAGCGAGAGGCGCTCGCGCGGTGAGTTCTCGGTCAGTGCGCCGAGCGTCGCCACGGGAAAGACCCCGACAAGGAGGAGTCGCCGTGCGCAGAGGAAGGGGGAGCGCATCGTTCTGGGGGGTAGGGTGCGGGAAGAGCCGCCGTTCAGGCTTGACGGACGAAGTCTTGGGTCAACCGCTCATTTTTTGCTTCACCTATCCGCCGAATTCATTCAGGACATTAGAAGTGCTTATTTGGGGGAATTTTCCGCATTAATTTCTCGAATGATAAGCCGGTTTGCCTGAGGGCTATTAAATCTTCTAACGCGCGGTGTCGCTGAGTCACTTGAGCTGAACGAGGGACGCCGTCTTCAAAGAGAGAGTCGCAATTAGCAATGAGCAGTGGATTGGAAAACAACTCTGCGCCCGCGGGCGCGATCCGGACTGGTTCTTCCTCGCCTTGGCGCGGTTTTCAACCGGGCGTCTGGCAGGACGCCGTCGACGTGCGTGACTTCATTCAAAGCAATCACGCGCCTTTCGAGGGCGATGACACCTTTCTCGTCGGCCCGACCGCGCGCACCGGGCAACTCTGGGACACCCTGAAGGGCCTGCTCGCGAAGGAGTCCGCCGCGGGCGGTGTGCTCGACGCCGACAACAAGGTCGTGGGCCAGGTCGACTCGCACGGCGCCGGCTACATCGACCAGGCGCTCGAGCAGATCGTCGGCTTGCAGACCGATGCCCCGCTGAAGCGCGCCCTGCTGCCCTATGGCGGCGTCCGCATCGCCGCGAAAGCGCTCGAAGCGCATGGGCGCAAGCTCGCCCCGGAGACCGCGGAGGTCTTTCAAAAGCACCGCAAAACGCACAACGACGGCGTCTTCGATGCCTACACCGACGAGATTCGCGCCGCCCGCAGTGCCGGTATCGTGACGGGACTGCCCGACGGCTACGGCCGCGGCCGCATCATCGGGGACTACCGCCGCGTGGCCCTCTACGGGGTCGATCGCCTCATTGCCGACAAGCGGGCCGTCGTGACCTCCATGCAGGACGAGCCCTTCACGGAGGAGTGGGTCCGCGAGCGTGAAGAGATTGCCGACCAGATCCGCGCCCTCCAGGCCCTCAAACGCATGGCCGCGGCCTACGGCGTGGACATTTCCGGCCCCGCCCAGAACGGCCGTGAAGCCGTCCAGTGGACCTACTTCGGCTACCTCGGGGCCGTCAAGGAGCAGAACGGCGCGGCCATGTCCTTTGGGCGCACCGCGACCTTCTTCGACATCTACTTCGAGCGCGACCTGCGCGAGGGCACCCTCGACGAAGCCGGCATCCAGGAGATCATCGACCACCTCGTGATGAAGATGCGCATTGTGCGCTTCATCCGCACGGCGGACTACGACGAGCTCTTCTCCGGCGACCCCACCTGGGTGACCGAGAGCATCGGCGGAATGGGCGAGGATGGGCGCACGCTCGTGAGCAAGAGCAGCTTCCGCATGCTCCAGACCCTGCGCAACCTCGGTCCCGCACCGGAGCCCAATCTCACCGTCCTCTGGTCGGACAAGCTCCCCCAGGGTTTCAAGGACTTCTGCGCCAAGATTTCGATCGAGACATCCTCCATCCAATACGAGAACGACGACCTCATGCGTCCGTATTGGGGTGACGACTACGGCATCGCCTGCTGCGTCTCCGCCATGCGCATCGGCAAGCAGATGCAGTTCTTCGGCGCCCGCGCCAACCTCGCCAAAGCCATGCTCTACGCCATCAACGGCGGCCGCGACGAAAAGTCCGGCGAGCAGGTGGCCCCCGAAAGCGAGCCCTTCACCGGCGACTACCTTGAGTTCGACGACCTCATGGCCCGCTTCGACAAAATGATGGACTGGCTCGCCGCGACCTACGTCAAGGCGCTCAACATCATCCACTACATGCACGACAAGTATTCGCCGGAGAACATCATGATGGCGCTCCACGACCGCGAGGTCTACCGCACCATGGCGTGCGGCATCGCCGGGCTCTCGGTCGCGACCGACTCGCTCTCGGCGGTGAAACACGCCCGCGTGAAGGTCGTGCGCAACGCCGAAGGCCTCGCCGTCGACTACGAGGTGGAGGGCGAATACCCGGCTTTCGGCAACAACGATGAAGAGGCCGACCAGATCGCCTGCGAGCTGGTGAAGACCTTCATGGGCAAGCTGCGCGCGCAGCCCACCTACCGGAACTCCGTCCCGACCCAGTCGATCCTCACGATCACCTCGAACGTGGTCTACGGGAAGAAGACGGGCAACACGCCGGACGGACGCAAGGCCGGCGAACCCTTTGCCCCGGGGGCCAACCCGATGCACGGGCGCGACCGGAAGGGCGCCATCGCCTCGATGGCCTCGGTCGCGAAGCTGCCGTATGAGGAAAGTCAGGACGGGATCTCCTACACCTTCTCGATCATTCCGCGCGCCCTTGGCCGCGACGAGGCGGACCGGGTGAACAACCTTGTCGACCTTCTCGACGGCTACTTCACCGCCGGCGGTCACCACATCAACGTGAACGTCTTCGCCCGTGCCACTCTGCGCGATGCGATGGAACACCCGGAGAAGTATCCGCAGCTGACGGTGCGCGTCTCCGGTTACGCCGTGAATTTCGTGAAGCTGACCCGCGAGCAGCAGATCGACCTCATCAATCGCACCTTCCACGGCACCTTCTAGGTCGCCGGGAGGGGACGAAGCTCAATCGGACAAGGGGTTTATCTGTGATGTATTCCTGCTGCGAATACACCGGCGACACGTCGTGCGCCCTGGCGGCCCTCGAGGTCGCCCCGGGGCCGTCGACGGAGGGGTTTGTCGAGGCGGTGGAGACCTGCGGGGCGGTCGACGGACCGGGGCTGCGCTACGTCGTCTTCCTCCGCGGCTGCCCGCTGCGCTGCCTCTATTGCCACAACCCCGAGACGCAGGGGCGCCCCCGCGGCGAGGCCAAGACCGCCGCCGCCGTCCTCGACGACGTGCTGCGCTACAAGCCCTTCCTTCGCCGCGGTGGCCTCACCATCAGCGGGGGCGAGCCGCTCATGCAGCCCGCCTTTGTCCATGCCCTCATCCGCGGCGCGAAGGCGGCCGGCCTGCACACGGCGCTCGATACGTCGGGTTTCCTTGGCGGGCGCGCCAGTGACGAGCTGCTCGATGATCTCGACCTCGTCCTCCTCGACATCAAGAGCGGCCTGCCTGCGACCTATGAGGAAGTGACGGGTGTGCGCCTCGCGCCCACGCTCGAGTTTGCCCGCCGCCTCGATGCCCGCGGGACGAAGATGTGGATCCGCTTCGTCCTCGTCCCCGGCCTCACTGATGGGGCCGAAAACATCGCGGGTGTGGCCCGCTTCATCGCCCGTCTCGAACATGTGGACCGGGTCGAGATCCTGCCCTTCCACAAAATGGGCGAGGTGAAATACGCCCAGCTCGGCAAGCCCTACCGCCTCGTCGACACACCCTCGCCGACGGGCGACGAAGTCGAGCGCGCACGAGCGATCTTTGCCCACCACGGAATTCACGCCCTCTAGTTCCATGTCCGCCCATAAAAACCGCTGGCTCATCGCCGCTTCCGCCGTCGGGATCCACGTCTCCATCGGTTCGATCTACGCCTACAGCGCGTGGAAGATGCCGCTGGAGAACATGTTTGGCTGGTCGCCCAGCGCCACCACCGGAGCCTTCAGCCTCGCCATCTTCTTCCTCGGGCTCTCGGCCGCCTTCCTCGGCCGCTTCGTCGAGAAGAAGGGGCCCTCCAAGGGCGGGCTGCTCTCGGCCGCTTTTTTCTGCCTTGGGCTCATCGGGGCGGGAATCGCCTGTTTCGTGCAGAGCCTTCCCCTCTTCTATCTCTGCTTCGGGGTGGTCAGCGGGATTGGTCTGGGGGTGGGCTACATTTCCCCCGTTTCCACCCTCGTGAAATGGTTTCCCGACCGACGCGGCCTCGCCACCGGGCTCGCCATCATGGGCTTCGGCTTCGGCGGGTTGATCTGCGCACGGCTCATCGACGCCCTCGTGCCGGTGCAGGCGGAACTGGCCTTTCCCCGCACTGTGGCGGGCGCGGTGCTCGGCGCGGCCGACACCGGCGAAACGCAGGAGCTCACACGCAGCGCCTTTGTCGCCCTTTACCTCGAAGAGCCGGAGCGTGCCGCCGCGATCGCCGCACAGGCCCCCAGTGTGGCCGAACTCCAGGCCATGGAGGCGCGCAAGGCGGCGCTCCACCGCTCCGGGGAGGACGATTCCGCGGCCTACCGGGCCCTCGAAGCCGAACTCGCGGGAGTCCAGCGGGTACTCATCTACGATCGCGGTGACATCGCCCGCGCGTTCATCATCCTCGGGGTGCTCTACGGCTGCGTCATGATCCCGGCGGCCCACT
>JBKHAU010000239.1:0-4846 GCA_046542725.1 Opitutales bacterium | reverse complement strand
GGTGGTGCAGTTCAGTCACCGCCGAGAGCGAGAGGGTATTGCGGGCGTAGGTTTCGAAGGTGCGGATGCCGCGTTCGCAGAGAATGACGTTGGGGTTGCCGGAGTCCAGAATGTATTCGGCGCCCTGGAGGTACTCATCAAGCGTGTTGGACATGCCGCGTTTCATCAGCACCGGCTTGGGCTGTTTGCCGCACGCTTCGAGCAGTTTGAAGTTCTGAGCGTTGCGTGTGCCGACCTGCAGGCAGTCGGCATATTGCGAGACGAGGTCGACTTCCGAGGGCGTGAGCACTTCGGTGACGATCGCGAGGCCGACGGCCGCGCCGCGCGCAAGGAGGGCTGGCAGAGTGTCGTGACGGCAAAACCGATGGACGGGCTCGCGCGCCTCGCCCCGCACCCGCTGGCCCGCTCGACACCGAAGCCGGTCGCGATCGGCCAAGCCCTGCTCCAGGGAACCCTCGTCTCCGCGCTCGTCGACCCGCCCCCCCGCGGAGAGGCCGACCCGTTCTGGTTTCGCTTTGGCTACGCCTACGCCGCGCCCCTTTACGCCGGGTTCCTCCGCTTCATCCTCGACGCCGTCAAAGGGCGTGGGCTGAAGCGCCTCTACTTTCTCTCTCGTGACGGCCATTTCCTGCGCCAGCTCTACGACGAAGCGACCGCCGGCGATCCTTCGTATCCGGAATCCCGCTACCTCTACGCCTCGCGCCGCGCGCTCAACTTCGCCGCCATCGAGAAGCTCGACCCGGGCACGGAGGACTGGCTCGCGGAAGGCATCCGCCTCACCGTGGGCCAATTCTTCGAGCGCATGGGAATGGACCCCGCGCCCTTTGCCGAACACCTCCGGCGCTATGGCTTCGAGGGCCCCGACCACACCGTGCGCACGGCCTTTGAATACGACGCCCTGCGCCGCCTCTATCGCGAACTGGAACCGGCCATCGTGGCCGCGGCGAGAGAGGAGCGGGCCCGCTACCGGGAGTATCTCGAGGGCGAGTTGGGCCCGCCGGAAGAGCCCTGTGTCCTCGTCGACGTGGGCTGGAATGCGTCTCTCCAGGACGCCCTTCACCGCATCCTCGCCACCGGCCCCTCCTCGCGCCCGATCGAGGGTCTCTATCTCGGGACCTATGCCAGGGCGCGGGAGCGCGTCGTGCCCGGTACTTCGAGTCACCGGTCCTACCTCCTCACCTACGGCGAACCGGAAGCGACGATGCGCACGGTGCGGGCGGGGGTGGCCCATCTGGAGTTCCTTTTCGCCGCGCCCGAGACGACCTTTCTGCGCATGGGGCGCGACGCCGACGGCCGGCTCGTGCCGGAGTTTCACCACGAGCACGAAAACGCCGCCGACCTCGCGGCCCTCGCCGGAATCCATGCCGGGGTGGAGGCTTTTTGCGCGCGGCTGCGCGGGTTGGAGGGCTGGCCGGGGCTCTCGGTCGACCCCCGCCTCGTCGAGGCCATCACCCTGCGCTGGCTCGTCGAACCGACGCGCGAGGAGGCCCGACGCCTCGCCGCGATCCACTATCCCGACGGCTGGGGCGGCACCTTCTGGCTCTCGAGGATGGCTGATGTCGGAGGATTCTGGGACCGTTTCCCGCGCAAGCAGCGGGTGAAGGAGCATTTCCGCCAGAGCCACTGGCGGCCCGGCTACTACGCGCTCCTCAATCCTCTCCAGCGGTGGCTCCTGCGCTGGATGCATCCCACCCTGCGGATGGACCGCGAACTCTAAGGACGATGGACCGTGCGGCGCGCGCTTTTCTCGTTGTCCCGCCCGTGGTCGGGCGCCACCCCTTGTCAGCATCGCCGGCCGGCGCCGGCCGCTTCGTTTCCCGCCCATGAAGACTCCCCCGCCGAGCGCCCGCGTGGCCATCATCACCCGGACAAAGGACCGCCCGACCTTCCTCCGCCGGGCGATGGAGTCGGTCCTTGCCCAGCGCTACACCGACTGGGTCCACATCGTGGTGAACGACGGGGGCGACCCCGCCCCGGTGGAGGTCCTGGCACGGTTTTTTGGCGAACGCTATGCGGGCCGTCTCCACTGCCTGCACCATGCCTCGAGCGAGGGTATGCAGAACGCCTCCAATGCCGGCATCGCGGCCTCGCAGAGCGAGTTCATCGTCATCCACGACGACGACGATTCGTGGCACCCGGACTTCCTCGCGACGACCGTGCCGGCGATTCGCGAGACCGACGACGGGCGCAACGTGCAGGGAGCGGTGGCCCAGACCATTCGCATCTTCGAGGAGGTGCGCTTCGGCGGGCGCATCGAGGAGTTGCGGCGCAGCCACTATTATTTCTTCGAGTTCGCCAACCTGAACGAAATGAGGCGGCGCAACCTCTTCCCGCCCATCGCCTTTCTTTACCGGCGGGCGGTGCATGACGCGATCGGGCTCTTTCGCCAGGAGTTCGATGTCCTGGGGGACCACGACTTCAACCTGCGCTTCCTCCGCCGCTTCGACATCGAGGTCCTGCCCGACTACCTCGCCTACTACCACTGGCGGACCCACACCGAGGCCAACACCGTCACGCGCGGAGTACAAAAGCATCGCGAGCGGCTTCACCGGATGAAAAACGCCTATCTGCGCGCGCACCTCGACGGGGCGGAAGACGCGGTGGGCGACCTCGATGCGATCCCTTTTCCCGATCCACCCGCGCCGCCGCGCCTGGAGTATCGTCGACGCGAAACCGGCGCACCGCCACCGGTGCCGTTTCCCGATCCACTGGCGGAGGGCGAATCCGCCTTCGACGTGCTTTCGCTCGATGTCTTCGACACCGCGCTGCGCCGTCTTTGCGACCGCCCGGAGGACGTCTTCGGCTTTGTCGAGGCGCGTTGGACCGAGGCGAGCGGGGTGGCGCGGCCCTTTGCCCTCGCTCGCCGCGCGGGCGAAGAACTCGCGCGGGCGCGCCATCGGCGCGAAGTCACGCTCGAAGAGATCTACACCTGCGTGGCCGAGCTGCTCGACCTGCCGCGAAAGGACGTGCAGCCCGCGCTCGAACTCGAACTGGCGACGGAAAGGGAACTGCTCCACGCCCATCCGCAGGTCCTCGCTCTGGCGCGGCGCGCGGTCGAGGCGGGCAAGCGCCTGGTCTTCCTCTCCGACATGTATCTGCCCGCCGCACAGATCGCGGCCTACCTGCGCGCCGCCGGCTATCCCGAGGGACCGGTGCATGTCTCCTGCGAAGTGGGCGAGAGCAAGCACGACGGCACCTTTTACGACCGCGTAATCGAGAAACTGGGCGCCCCCCCCGCACGCATCGTGCATCTCGGGGACAATTTTCGCGCCGATGTCGTGCAGCCCAGCGCTCGCGGATGGCAGGTCCGGCACCTCAGCCCCGCGATGGCCTCGACGCCGTGGTGCGATGAAGTCGAGCCCCACGCCGATACCCGGCAGGACCGCCTCAGCCAGTTTCTCGTCGGGGTCATGCGGCGCGAGCACCGGGTCTGGGGGACGCAGCCGCCTCCCCTCCTCGAGCGCCTCGGTTTCGAACTCGCCGGACCGCTCTACGCGGGCTTTCTCAACTGGCTGACGCGCACCGCCCGGGCCGACGGGAAGCGGCGACTCGTCCTCCTCGGGCGCGATGGCCACTACCTCGCCAAAGCCCTCGAAAGACTCAAAGCGACCGCGGCCACCGGGATCGAGGGGCTCTATCTCGAGGCCTCACGCAAGGTGCTCAACTTCGCCTCCTTCCGCACCCTCGACGAGGATGCCCTCGACTTTCTCGCCACGCCTCATCCGAGCCTGCGCGTGATCGACTTCCTCGATCGGCTCGGTCTCGAGGGCGCGCGCTACGGCGAGCGCATGGCGCTCTGCGGCTTCGACGATCCCACCGCAGTCATCACCCCGGGGGAAGGCGGCAAGTTCCTCGGTGAAGGCACCGAGGCGCGCCTGAAAAACCTTTTCCGCCTCCTGCGGAGCGAACTCGAGGCTCTCTTCGCGGCCGACCGGGAGGCTTTCGAGGGCCTGCTCGCCGAGATCAGTTTTGACCGCGAGCACGACGCCATCGTCGACCTTGGCTGGGCCGCCTCGTCGGCCAAGGCCCTCGCACGCCTCCTCCAAACCACCCCCGCCGCGCCTCTCCACACCTACTACTTCGGCACCCGCGCGGAGGCGGCCCCGGAGGACCGCGGCTATGTTCTGAAAAGCTACTACATGCACCTCGGCGAGCCGGTGGAAAACGCGCTCCTGCTCTCCGAGTCGGTGAACTGGATCGAGGCGCTTTTCAGCGCGCCCTTTCCCACCCTCCTCGCCCTGCGCAAGGAGGGACCCAGGGTCGTGCCGCACTATGCCGAGGACGCGGGAACGGGCTTCGACGCGGCGCAGCAGGCGGCGATCTGGCGCGGCGCCGAGCAGTTTCTCAAGACCCTCCCCGCTCACCTCCCGGGCGGGCGCGATGCCCAGGCCGGCTGGGCCTACCTCACCCTCACCCTGCGCCGACTGCTCGGCGAACCGGCCCCGGACGAGCTCGCAGCCTGGGGGGGCTTGCAGCACTCCGACGGTTTCGGCCTCGAGATGCGACGCCCGCTCATCATGCCAGTGGAGCCGCCAGGTGGACCGGACGAGCTCCTCGAGGCCTACGATGGCTCGACCTGGCGGCGCGGCTTCCTCGCCTCGCTCGAGGCGGGCCAGGCGGAGTTTGTCCTCGATCGCCGCACGGCCCGCCCGCCGCGCACCTACGAGCAGCTCCAGAGCGACCTCGACTGGCACCGCGGGCGCCTCGACAAGGCCTGGGCCGAAGCCCACGCCGCGCAGGCCCTGGCCGACAGCCTGCAGGGCGAGGTGGCGCGGCAGGCCGAGGTCTGGCGCGCCGACCAGGCGGAAATCCAACGCCTGCACCAGGTCTTCGAAGAGGCTGTGGC
>JBKHAU010000238.1:0-4856 GCA_046542725.1 Opitutales bacterium | reverse complement strand
CCCGGCCGGCTGGGATCTAAGTTTCATCGAGTTGCCGGTCGACTGGGAGGCCGGCCCGCGCCTGCTCGAGACGGTGATGGCGGAGAGCGGTGATCTCGGCGCGATTGTCCTCACCGGGCTCGCCGCCGGCCGCAGCGCGATCACCCCCGAGCGCTGGGCTCATAACCGCGCCGATCCGACCGCGACAGACATCCGCGGCGCCGCCCTCGGCCGTGACACCGTGCGCCCGGACGGGCCGGATCGCCTCGCCGCCTCCCTTCCCGTCGACCGGCTGGTCGACGCGCTCCGGGCCGCCGCCGTCCCCGCCGCCCCGTCCGACGACGCCGGCACTTACCTCTGCAACGGCCTCAGCTACCGCCTCCTCGACCAGCTCGCCGAGGCGCGACGCGCGATCCCCGCCGGCTTCATCCACGTCCCACCCCGCGAATGCCTCATCGATGCCCAGTGGCAGGCCGCCGCGGAGATCGTCGTCACCTGCGTCACCAAGGCCGGGACATCCGAAACCGTGTGACCGTCCCTCGCCCCGCGGCCCTCAAATATACCACATGCCCTCGGCATGGGTCTCCATGAGGTCGCGCACGGTGTAGGCGCGGGTGCGGGCTTCGAGGTCGCGCGCAAGGGCCGCCCAGATCTCCTTCGTGCGCGCCGCGCTCGCGCCCGTTCCCTGACCGGAGAGCTCGAGCAGCTCGCCCTCGACGGCGCAGATGATCTCGTAGAGCGAGATGTCCTTCGGGTCGCGGGCGAGGGCGTAGCCCCCCTGCTTGCCCCGCTTGCTCACGATCAACCCGCTCGTGCGCAGTTCGTTGAGGATCTGCACGAGGTAGTTGGAGGGAATCTGCTCCGCCTCCGCCAGCTCGTCGATGTGCGGCAACGGCGTGCGCCCATAGGAGCTGCCCAGCTGCGCGAGGACCTGGCAGGCATACTCCAGCTTGAGCGATAGCTTCATGGGAATGAGAAGCAACTTCGGTATCTTGGGTTTGCAACCTTTAATAAGGCGAGGCGCAAGGCCGACTGGACAGACCGGCGGCGCGACGTTTTCCTCCACACAGTTTGCTCTCTGGCCCATGCGCTCCTTTAACCCCTTTCGCACGCTTCTGCTTCTCGCTCTCTTTGCGCCCCTTTGCGACGCCGCCGAGAACCTCAGTTGCACCTTCCCACGCCTCGACCGCTATCTGCTGCCCGTACTGCCGGAAGGCGAGGCGTCATTGACGGAGGCAAAGCCACCGGCCCTCGACGCCTTCTTCGACGAGCAGGGGACGATCAGCGGAATCAGTCGTCCGAATGTCGGCGAACGGAATCTGGCCGCGCTTGCGGCGACCTTACAGTTTATGCGCTTCACCCCCGCGCTGTGTTTTGATGAGCCGGTGCCGGGCTACGCCCGCGTGAAATTTCCGATCTATTTTGTTCTGCAATCGGCGCAGGACACGGAGGAGTCGGAATCGCCCGTCACACCTCCCTTCTGCCGGCTCGCCCTTGATGGCCGGATGCGAGCGCTCTTCGGAGAGATTTCGGTGTATCACGGGTCCGACTACACCGTCGAAATGTCGATCAACGCCCGGGGAGAGGTCACCAAGATCCGTTCGCGACACGACGGCGTGGACGATTTCCTGAAGGGGTTCTTCATCCGCGAAGAGGGCCACGCCGCCTTCGTTCCGGCTCGTCGCGGCGAAATTGCGGTGGATAGCGAAGTGACCCTGCACTGGGCGTCCAATCTCTGGGAAGGGACACCGCGACCGGAGCAGAGCACGCCGGACGCCTCCCGGCCCCTTCCGCCCTGGCCCGAAGAACTTACGCTGGAGGGGGAGAGCGTGGCTCACATGACAATTTTCGCCGGTCCGGAAGGAGTCGTCGAGGGGGCCTTTGTGCATCCGGATATGCCAGCCGAGCTGCACCGGCCTTTCCTTGCTGCGACGCGGACCTGGCGCATGCCGACGGGCGACCGCGTGAGACCGCTCGAGCTGAAAATCGCTCTACTTCCGGAAAGACGTGAAATCGTCGAACTCGAGGTGCGCGAGACCGTGGCCACGCTGCCCAAGGCGAAAAAACAAGCCCGCCCCACTTATCCAAGACGATTTTTCAGCGAGGGTCGGCAGGGCATCGTCGAACTCGTCTTCGCGATCAATTCCGAAGGCCGCGTCGTCCCCGACTCCATCGAAATCGCCCGGGCCGACCATCGGCTCTTTGGCGAGTCGGCGGTCAACGCAGTGAAGAAATGGCGCTTCACGCCGGCCACCTACGAAGGAGAGCCCGTTACGGTGCGCGTCCGACAACGGATTCCCTTCACGCTCGCCCGGTAGCTCCGAGACAGACCAGGCGGATGTAGCCGTGAGCGAACTTCCTTGAACGCGCACGCCGCTTGCGCACTCCCTGCGTTGTGCTTGACGCTCCCGTGACATCACTCCCGCGCTGGATGCGCCACCTCCTCGGCGGGCCCCTCCTCGCTGCCTTCGCCGCCGCCCAGGTGCCGCTGGCGCAGGCGCCGCCCCGCCCCGACCGCCTCGAGCCGGCCGTGATGGTGCATGCGGAGCTGCCCGATGACGTGGCGGTGCCGCCCGTCGTCGCGTTCGCGGTGGACGCGGCCGGGCGGCCGATCGGCCGGCGGGTGTCGGCGGAGGGCGATCCGCTGCCACCGGTCGGGGAGGACTTTGCGACGACCTGGCACCCGGCCCAGAGCAGGGACGAAGCGGTCGCCGGCGCGCTCTGGTGGACGCCGCCGTGCGCCTTTCACTTCGAGCTGGACGAGTCGGCGATCGCACCGCCGCGGCCGCGGTTCACCCTTCCGCGCATCCCGGCGGAGAAGTTTGCCCTCATCGCCCGGGTGCTCGAAAAGGGCATCTTCCGCGCCGAAGTCAGCATTTCAGAAACCGGACACCTCGAGAGCATTTCGGTCTGGAGCCAGGAGCTGACGGGCGCGGTGCGCGATCTCTTCGCCGACGCCTTGGGCGGCGACGGCCCAGCCTTCACGCCCGCGCGTCGCCGGGCGACGGGTGAAGCCGTCGCGGTGCAGGGCGAGTTTCGCTGGGATCTGCGCACGACGCCACCCCGCGGCGTGACCTGGGAGACCGACACGATCGAGTGGGACGACCTCGTCGGAGGCCGTGCCGAGATCGCCCTCTACGTCCTCTCCGATGGTGCCGGCGGCGTGCAGAGCGCCTATCTCGTCAACCCCGGAACGGATCACCCCTCGCTCGCGCGCGTCCTCCTCACCGCGCTCGTTCTCCCTTCCCCCGCGGAGGCGCCGGGCATGGTCGAGCGCTGGCTCCTGCGGGTGCAACCAAGCGACGGCACAGTGCGTCGCATCGCGCGCCAGCCGGTGGACTTTCGCGCCCCCATCATGCTTCAGGCACCCCGTCCGGAGTATCCGCGCAAGCTCTGGCGCCGCGGCGCCGAGGGCTATGCCTACGTGCGCTACATCATTGGACGCGACGGGTTTCTCGAGGAGGTCGACGTCATCGAGGCCTCGGAGGAGGAATTTGCCGACGAGGCGCGCAAAACCCTCGCGCTCTGGCAATTCGAGCCCATGCAGTTTGCCGGCCGCCCCATCCGCAGCGAGGTCATCATGACCCTGCCCTTTCGCGTCCCACCGCGGCGTTGAGAACGGCGCGGCGACGCTGGCGCCCTTTCCCGAAGGCGGAAGCATCCCGAAGCAGCGACCCCCTCCACGCGCAAAGCCCGAAAACGCTCCTCAGCCCCCTTAAAAACCGCCAGTGAGGAGATAGTGTTCGCCAAGACCCTGCGCGACCACACACTTCTCCCGTTTCAGCCCATCCCTAGAACCCATTTCATGAGTCAACCTGGCGAAAACCCCGAGACCTACAACGCTTCACAAATCCAGAAACTGGAAGGCTTGGAAGGCGTGCGCAAGCGTCCCGACATGTATATCGGAGACACCGGCGAGCGCGGCCTCCACCACTGCGTTTTCGAGATCCTCGACAACTCGATCGACGAGGCCCTCGCGGGCTATTGCTCGAAGATCTCCGTCTCGATCCACAACGACGGCTCGGCCTCGGTGGAAGACGACGGGCGCGGCATCCCGGTCGACCTGCACCCGAAATACAACATGCCGGCCCTCGAGCTGGTCATGACCAACCTCCACGCCGGGGGCAAGTTCGGGAAGGGCGCCTATCAGGTCTCGGGTGGTCTCCACGGCGTCGGGGCGAAGTGTGTGAACGCGCTCGCGGAATGGTTCGAAGTCGCCGTCTCGCGCGACGGCAAAGTGCATTACATGTCCTTCAGCCGCGGCAAGACGACGGAGAAGCTGAAGGTCATCGGCTCGACCAAGCACACCGGCACGAAGATCTCCTGGTCCCCCGATCCCGAGATCTTCCTCGCCACCCGCGACTACAAGTACGACATCCTCGCCAAGCGGCTGCGCGAACTCGCCTTCCTCAACCCCGGCATCCAGATCGAGCTCAACGACGAGCGCAGCAGCCGCAAGGAGAGCTTCCTTTTCCGCGACGGCATCTCGGAGTACGTCAGCTTCCTCAACTCCTCCAAGACCGTCGTCTATCCCAAGCCCATCTCCATCAGCGGCGAGGCCGACGCCGAGAACACCGATCGGGAGGGGGCCAAGATCATCGTCGATATCGCGCTGCAGCACAACGACAGCTACAACGACCAGATCTACGCCTACGCCAATTCGATCCATAACATCGAGGGCGGCACCCACCTCAGCGGCTTCCGCACCGCCCTCACCCGCGTCATCAACAATTACGCCAAGGCCAACGGCCTGGTGAAGGACAAGGACCCCTCCCTCTCCGGCGACGACGTGCGCGAGGGCCTCACCGCCGTCATCAGCGTGAAGGTCCCCGAGCCCCGCTTCGAGGGCCAGACCAAGACCAAGCTCTCCAACGGCG
>JBKHAU010000237.1:0-4924 GCA_046542725.1 Opitutales bacterium | reverse complement strand
CAGCTGGCTGCCCGCCGCGATGGTCGCGCCGACCCCGGTGAGCGCGCTCCTCCACGCCGTCGCGGTGGTCAAGTCGGGCGCCTTTGGGGTGCTGCGCGTGACCGGCTTCGTGATGGGCCCCGAGGCGATGGGAACACATGGCCTCGACATCATCCTCGCGAGCTTTGCCGGGGCGACCATCCTCCTCGCCTCGTTCATCGCGATGCGGCAGGACAACCTGAAGAAGCGGCTGGCCTACTCGACCGTAGGCCATCTCTCCTACATCGCGCTCGGCGCCGCCCTGCTCACCCCCGCGGGGCTGCAGGGCAGTCTCCTTCATCTCTCCGCCCACGCCACGATGAAGATCACACTCTTCTTCTGTGCGGGTGCCATCGCGGTCCATACGCACCGCACCGAGATCTCTCAGCTCAACGGCCTCGGACGGGCCATGCCCTGGACGTTCGGGGCCTTCGCGATCGGCTCCCTCGGGCTCGCCGGCCTGCCCCCAATCAACGGTTTCGTGAGCAAGTGGTGGCTCAGCGTGGGGGCGCTCGACTCGGGCATGGAGATCGCCCTCGGCATCTTTCTGCTCAGTGGGGCGCTCAATGCGGGGTATTTCTTTCCCATCGTGATCCGGGCCTTTTTCATGCCTCCAGACCCCGCGCCGGAGCCTTCCGCACAGGGCCATGGGCACGACGACGACCACCATCACCACCACCCCGCGCCGACGCGCGAGGCCTCCCCGTGGATGGTCGTGCCGCTGTGCACAACGGCCGCGCTCGCCCTTCTCCTCGGGCTCTTTCCGAACTTCCCCCTGCCCTTCTTTGAACTTGCCGCGCACGTCGTCGAAGCCGTCACCGGCTCGATCGCCCCGGGCGCCGGCCAGTGAATGCCGCCATGATGAAGCAGATCCGTTGGACTCTCGTCGGCCTCCTTATCCTCACGAGCCTTCTCCTCGACTGGTTCGGGAAGCCCAATGCACATCCCAGAGTCTGGGACCAGATCCCATTCTTCTACGGCCTCCTCGGCTTCGGCGGCGCCCTCCTCCTCATCTGGCTGGCGAAGGGTGTGATCGCGCGTTTCGCGCAAAAACCGGAAGACTACTATGAGCGGAATTCCTGACCTCCCTCCCGCGGTCCTCCTCGCCCTCGCGGCGGTCCTTCTGCCGGTCCTCCCGCGGCTCGCACGGGCCGTTCTCACGGTGGCCGTTCCGCTCGTCGCGCTCGGGATGCTCCTGCAATTCGAGCACGGTCCGCTCGTGCGCACGCCGTTCGCCGGCTTCGAGCTCATCCTCCTGCAGGTCAATTCGACGAACTACGTCTTCGGGCTCATTTTCCTCCTCATCTCGGCGGCGGCGGGACTCTACGCCTGGCACCTGCGCGACACCACCCAGCAGGTCGCCGCGCTCCTCTACGGCGCCGGCGCACTCGGGGTGACCTTTGCGGGGGATTTCTTCACCCTCCTCATTTTTTGGGAGCTGATGGCAGTGTCGTCGGCCTGGCTTGTTTTCGCCCGCCGGCAGCCGGACTCCACCGCCGCCGCCTTCCGCTACCTCCTCGTGCATATCGTCGGGGGCTCGATCCTCTTCGCCGGGATCGTCGTCCACTATGCGGACACGGGCAGCCTCCTCCTCGGTCCCCTCGAGCCGGGCGGGCTCGCCTCCTGGCTCATCTTTCTCGGGGTCGCGATCAACGTCGCCCTACCCCCCTTCCATGCCTGGCTGCCCGACGCCTATCCGAAGGCCACCGTGACGGGCGCCATCTTCATGAGCGCGCTCACGACGAAGTCGGCCGTCTACATCTTCGTCGTCCTCTTCACGGGCTGGGAGTTCCTCGCCTACTGGGGCATGGGCATGGCGGTCTTCGGTGCGATCTACGCGTTCCTCTGCAACGACATCCGCCAGATCCTCGCCTATCACATCGTGAGCCAGGTGGGCTTCATGGTCGCGGGGGTGGGTGTCGGCACCGAGCTCGCGGTCAACGGCACCATCGCGCACGCCTACAGCCATATTCTCTACAAGGCCCTCCTCTTCATGGGAGCGGGCGCGATCATCCAGGCCACCGGGAAGAGCAAGCTGACCGAGTTGGGCAACCTCTGGCGGCACCTCCCGGGCGTGGCCTTCCTCTTCATGATCGGGGCCGTCTCGATCTCCGGCGTGCCCTTCTGGAACGGTTTCATCAGCAAGTCCATGACGATTTCGGCGGCGGGTTACGCGCACTTCGAAGTCGTCACGCTGGGGCTCTTCCTCGCCTCCGTCGGCACCTTCCTGAGCATCGGCCTGAAGATCCCTTTCTTCGCCTTCTGGGGGCCGGAGCGGAACCTCAAGATCGAGCCCATCCCGCGCACGATGTATGCCGCGATGGGGGTGCTCGCCTTCCTCTGCACGCTCTACGGTGTCTGGCCCGGCCTGCTCTACGAGATCCTCCCGCACGACAAGCCCTACCACCCCTTCACCGCTTACCATTTCGTCGAGACCCTGCAATACCTCACCCTCGCGTTTGTCGGCTTCTGGCTGGTGCGCCACAAGGTGACCCCGAAGGAAAAGATCTACCTCGACACCGACTGGCTTTTCTACCGCCGCACGCGGCCGCTCGCGGAAATGCTCGTCCTCACCCCGGTGAACGCCTTTTTCGGCGCCGGGGTGCGTCTGCGCGAGGCGGTGGTCAGCTCCATCGCGCGTCACTGGGGCAACCCGCGGGCCTGGTTTCAGCCCGCGAGCCGCAGCGGCGATGCCTTCGATCCCGATACCGAGCGCGCTCCCCTCGCCCATGCGGTCGGCTTCGTGCTCTTTTTCAGCGTTCTTCTTTCGCTGTTGTTCATCGCCTTCTAAGAGCGGCCACGCGCCCGCAAACCACGCGCGGACCGGGGGCCGCGCACCGTTCCATCGCTCCGGATCACCCCTCAGGGATTCCTTCCACCCTCGCCCGCGCCGGCCAGCAATGCCCTGTAGCCGGCGCGAAAGTCGGCATACTGCGGTGCCCAGGAGTGGGCGGCCTTGAGCTTGCGGTTCGCGATGCGGCGGTTGGGCGGGCGACCGGAAGAGAGGGCGCGGCGGCGCTGTCGCTCACTCATGCGCGCGGGGTCGAAGGGTGGCGTCGGTCGGCCGAGTTGCTCCGCCGTCCAGGCCGCGATCTCTTCACGCAGGGCGGGGGCGTCGTCCGCCACGTTGTAGAGTTCATAGCCTCGTGGCGGCTGCGCCGCGACGGCCAGGAGAGCGCGCGCCGCGTCGTCGCGGTGGATGAGGTTGAGGACGTAGTCGCCGTAGCCCGGGATGGGGCCGTCGTCGCCTCTCATCGTATCTAGAAAGTAATGACGCCCTGGCCCGTAGATCCCCGCCAGGCGCAGAGCGGCGGCGGCGGGCACGATCCCCGCAGAGGCGGCCGCCTCGAGCGCCTGCTCGGTGGCGAGAAGGACCTCGTTGAAGGGCGAGCGCACGCTTGCCGCGGTGGACTCGTCCACCCAGTCCCCACCGGCGTCGCCGTAGAGCGAGGTGCTGCTGGTGTAGAGCAGGGCGCGCACCGGGCCCCGCGCGGCCCATTCGAGCAGGCTGCGCATGCCGTCGAGGTAGGAGCGCCGGTAGCCCTCGACCCCGCCGCCCCCCGAACTCACGCAGTTGATCACGGTCGCACCGGCAGGATCGAGGGCCTCATGCCAGTCGTCGCTCGCGAGGTCGCCCTCGACCACACGGAGGCCGAGGGTGGAGCGGAGTTGCGCCGCCTTGTCCCCATTGCGCGTGAGGGCTTCGACCGCCCAGCCGGCGGCGAGGGCGGTTTCTGCCACCGCGCGGCCGACGTAGCCGCAGCCGGTAATGACCAGTCGCCGGTTGGACCCGGCCGTCTCTCGTGCTGCTCCCATGCGGCGGCAATTTGGGTTGTTCCCCGCCGCCCGCAACCCTTCCCTCCTTCTCATGCCGTCCCCGCCCCTCGACGCCATTCGCAATTATCTCCACAATCTTCAGGCTGGGCTCATCGGCGAATTGCGCGGCCTCGACCCGGCGGTGCAGTTTCGCCGCGACGACTGGGAACGGCCGGCCGGAGGTGGCGGCAGTACCCAGGTCATCGCCGAGGGGGAGGTCTGGGAAAAAGGCGGGGTCAACTTTTCGGAAGTGCACGGGCCTGAACTCCCGCCCTCCGCCACCGCCGCACGGCCCCAGCTCGCGGGCCAGGGATTCCGCGCGATGGGCGTCTCGGTCGTTCTCCACCCGCGCAACCCGCATGTGCCCACGACGCACATGAACGTCCGCTTCTTCACCACCACGGGAGAGGCGCCGATCTGGTGGTTTGGCGGCGGATTCGACCTCACCCCCTACTATGGTCACGAAGAAGACGCCATCGCCTGGCACCGCGCTGCCCGAGACGCCTGCGAGGCGATCGAGCCCGGGCTCTATGCGCGCTTCAAGGCGCAGTGCGACGACTACTTTTTCCTCCGTCACCGCGGCGAGACCAGGGGCGTGGGGGGACTCTTTTTCGACGATTTCAACGCACCGGGTTTCGAGCGCAGCTTCGCGCTCCTGCGCTCGGTCGGGAGCGGCTTCTGGCCCGCCTATGCACCCATCGTGGAGGGACGCCGGAAGACGCCCTACGGCGAACGCGAGCGGCAGTGGCAGCTCTACCGGCGCGGGCGCTACGTCGAGTTCAACCTCCTCTACGACCGCGGTACGCTCTTCGGCCTGCAGAGCGGTGGGCGCACCGAAAGCATCCTCATGAGCCTGCCGCCGCTCGTGCGCTGGGACTACGAGCCCCCGCTCGAGCCGGGCTCGGCCGAGGCCGCCCTCGCGCGCGACTTCCTCCGACCCCGCGACTGGCTCGAGAGCGAAAGCTGAACGCCTGCTTGAGCCCCGGCGTGTCGGCCCCTACTCTCCTTCATCTCACTCCTTTTCTCCCATGGCCCTTCATACCCTGCGCGTCAACGGACAGACCCACGAAGTGGATGTCCCCCCGGATAA
>JBKHAU010000236.1:0-4948 GCA_046542725.1 Opitutales bacterium | reverse complement strand
CCTCCTCCAGAGCAGCCGCCCAGGTCGGGCGGGCGGCCGCGGTCCTGCGGGACTGCTCCGTGGGATCTTCGCCTCCCCCGAAAATCGAAGATGAACCTTTTTTTGTGCGTCTGGACCCGTTGAAGAGGAACCGGTGTTCACCGCGGCGCGGCAGCCCGAGTCTCGAGGCCGACGGGGACGTCGTTGATCCCGGACTCGCACCTCCTTGCGGCGGTGCAAGAGGTCGTGGAGAGAAGCGCGGTCCGAGCGCCCGCCCGCGGGCTTCTCCAGCGGAAGCGACTCCTGACAACGGCACAACTCGGATTGAAAGGACGCCCTCATCGCCACGCCGGGCGGCGTCCCAGAGGCCGAAGCTGCATGATTCGCCAAAGCCCGGTTTTTTCCGCGAATTCTTTGAACGATTCCGGCCCTCGACCCATCTACCTTTTTGAACAGCAAGTTAGTCGAGTTTCAGTTCAGTTTGTAGTTTGGTTAAGCACTTGGAAGCGCCGCCCACGAAAGTGGGCGGTTTTTTTGTACGATTGAGCTTCAATCGCCGGACGACAGAGCACCTCTCAAGCGGCCCTTTGCCAAGGCGCGCGCCATGGCCCACCAGGGTAAAGGGCGAACGCAGCCGCTCCGGCGCGGGGGCTTCGGTCCCGGACGGGTGATTTTTTTCGAGTCGGGTTCATCCTGGGATTGCTTTTGGAAACCGAGGAATTAGGAATTTCTCCTGAAACAAGGGTGTTTCACCCCGTTTCAGTCTGGTTTGTAGTTTGTTAAGCAGTTCTCAGCCGCGGGGTGGTTCCCGCGGCTTTTTATTTGTACGCCATTCCGCCTTGCTTGGATCCGAGATGTCGGGTCGGGCCGGGGAAGACAGCTTGCGGAGCGAGGACTCGTTCTCCTCCCTCGAAGACCATGCTGCGCGCGCTTCATCCATCGCTGCGAAAGGGCCCTCTCGAGCTGGACCGGGAAGAGAGCCATCATCTCGTGCGGGTCCGGCGCGCGGGCGCGGGCATGCCGGTGGCGCTGCATGACGGCGCGGGCGCGGTGGGATATGGCACGCTCACCACGCCGGATGCGAAGCGGGCGCGGGTGGAAGTGGAGCGGATCGAGACGGTGCCCGCCCCCCGGCATCCGCTCTGGCTCCTGCAGGCGCTGCCCAAAGGCAAGGGCATGGATGGCATCGTGCAGCGGGCGACGGAGCTCGGCGTGGCGCGTATTCTGCCCCTTTTCACGGCGCACGGCGAGGTTCGGCTCGATGCCGCGCGGGCCGAGCACAAAACGGGCAAGTGGCGCACTTTGGCGGACGAAGCGATCAAGCAATGTGGCAATCCCTGGCGCCCCCGGATCGATCTACCACGCCCGTTTGATGGCGTCCTCGACGAAGTGGCTTCCGTCGGGTCCGGCCTCGTGGCGGCCCTGCGCCCCCCGGTGCGTCCGGTGCGCGAGGCCGTCAAGGCGACGATCGACGCGGCAGCGGGGCGGCCGTTGCTCGTGGCGGTGGGGCCCGAGGGGGACTTCTCCCCGCAGGAATACGACCGGCTGGCGGCGGCGGGCTGGCAGAGCGTCACGCTCGGGCCCCTTGTCCTGAGGGTCGAGACGGCCAGCTGCGCGCTGCTCGCACTCGCCCTCGACGCGTTGCGGGAAACGCTCGAATCTTGACCGGTCCATGGGGTTGGCCAAGCTCCCTCTCCTTTCCGGGCGCTTCTCCCGCGCACGAACACTCCGTCCCGAAATGGTCATCAAAGCCGTCCTCCTTCGTTTGAGCCAGATCCTCTTCGCCTCGATCGCGATCTACCTGCTGCTCATCGCGGGGACGTTCTTTCTTCAAGTGCGCTTTGAGGACGCGATTCAGTTCGCCTCCTATTCCGGAGGGGTCGCTCTCCTCTGGGCGATCGCGACCTTTTTTATCTGGCGCAGCCCGGCCGAGCTGGTGCGGGAGGTGGCGATCGTCGTCTATCCCGGCGGCGCCCTTGCCTCGCTCGCCCTCGCGGTGGCGATGGGCTACTGGATGGAGAGCATGCTGGTGGACCCCGAGCGCGAGATCTGGACGCTCATCATGGCCGGCGTCATGATTGCCATCGTGATGATCATCCGCTGTTTCGATATCCAGTGGTTGCGTTCTGCGGAGGAACTGCAGCCACCCCGGCGGCGACCCGACCTCGACGACGAGTATGGTCCCCTGCGCTGAACAGCGCAGTTCGCGCCGCGTTCCCCTCGGCTCAGCGATC
This sequence comes from Opitutales bacterium, assembly GCA_046542725.1. Lineage (GTDB taxonomy): Bacteria > Verrucomicrobiota > Verrucomicrobiia > Opitutales > Oceanipulchritudinaceae > CAWVVV01. The sequence goes on along the minus strand of JBKHAU010000236.1, from coordinate 2,735 downwards.
CATCTGTAGCGGGCGCAGAGCCCTTGGCTCGCCCAGGATCTCGCTCAGGATGATCGCTTTGCGCGCGGCAAGGGGCGAAGAAAGGTCGGCGAGCACCTCTCCGCGCAGGGCGGCGATGGGGAGCGCCTCGACCGCCCAAGAGCGGTCGACCGCCCCGATCTCGGTCGCCTTCAGCTTGGCCGCAGATCTCGCCTCCTTGGACTCGCGCAAACGGCGACGCTGCTCTTGCAGCCGGTTCTCGAGATCGGAATGGGTGGCAAACTGCGTCGCCGGGGCAGCGGGAGCAGAAGGCGGCTCGGGGGAACGCGCCGCCTCGCGCCGGGCGGCGGCAGGTACCGGCGGCGGCACGCCGCGCCGCGGGGGCGGCTCCCGCTCCTCCCAGTTGACCGGCTCGGTGCTGGGCACCGGGCGCGGTTGTCCACCCTCGAGTTCCCGCTGACGCTCCTGCTGCTGCTCGGCGACACGACGGCGGATCTCCTCGCGCACCCGGCGCAGGCGATCCTCCTTCTCCGCTTCGGCGGCCGGCTGGGACGTCTGCTCCTGGGGCGGGGCCTCGTCGCCCTTCTCTTTCTTGTTGCCGAGAAACTGAAGCGCGACCCAGGCCAGCGGGATGAGGAAATAAAAGACCTCTCCCCAGTCGAACTGAGCGAGCAGGGGAAGGGGGAAGGCGAAAGCGAGCGGGCTCATGATGGCTCAGAGAGGCCGCGTGGGCTCAGGAACCGGAGTCCTGCTTCTTGCCCTCGGGATTGGCAATGGAGCCACGCATCTGCGTGTCGCTCTCGATGTTTTTGTAGCGCATGTAGTCCATGACCCCGAGAGAGCCGCTGCGGAAGGCTTCCGCCATCGCGAGCGGGACTTCGGCCTGCGCTTCGACGACCTTCGCCTGCATCTCCTGCACGCGGGCCTTCATCTCCTGCTCGAGGGCGACGGCGGCGGCGCGGCGGATTTCGGCCTGGGCCTGGGCCATGTTCTTGTTCGCCTCGGCTTGGGCTTCCTGGAGCTGGGCGCCGATGTTCTCACCCACGTCGACGTCGGCGATGTCGATCGAAAGGATCTCGAATGCAGTCCCGGTATCGAGGCCGCGGTTGAGCACGTTGCGCGAGATCGAGTCGGGGTTTTCCAGGACCCACTTGTAGCTCTCGGCCGAGCCGATGGTGGTGACGATGCCTTCGCCGACACGGGCGATGATCGTCTCTTCCTGCGCGCTGCCGACGTAGTGCTCGAGGTTGGTGCGCACCGTGACACGCGCCTTCACCTTTACCTGAATGCCGTCCTTGGCCACACCGTCGATCGTGTTGCGGCCGCTCGATTTGGGATTCGGGCAGTCGATCACCTTGGGGTTGATCGAGGTGCGGACGGCTTCCAGCACGCTCTTTTCGGTCCCCTTGGTGGCGAGGTCGATGGCACAGGCGCGGTCCCAGCCGAGCGGAATGCCGGCCTTCTGCGCGTTGATCAGCGACTGCGTTGTCTGGATGATGTCCCCGCCGGCCATGTAGTGCGTCTCGATCTGGTCGGTGCTGATCGTCATGCCCGCCTTGGTCGCCATGATGCGGGCGTCGACGATGAGCGAATAGGGCAGCTTGCGGAAGAACCGCATCGCGATGAGGGGCCAGGGCCCCACGTAGGCGCCGGACGACCACGCCTTGATGAAGACCCCGAGGAATGAGACCACGAGGAAGAAAAAGAAGAGCAGGGCAAGGCCGACAACGGCGATGACGATGATTTCGAAGGTGCTGATCATGATGGGTTTGCTTGAGAAATTCGAATGACTGAAGGATCGGCTTGGCGGACGACGACGGGAGTGCCCTGGGGCAGGTAACCGTCGAGTGAGATAGCGGGATAGACCTGATCGCCGACCTTCACCTTGCCGCCCGGGACCATGCGGGTGACGGTCTCGCCGGGCTCGCCCACGAGGGCCTCGGAGTCGATGAAGCCGGTGCGGTCCTCATTGGCTTCCCGATGGGCAAAACGCTTGGAGCCAAAGCCCGTTCCGAGGATGAGCTTCATCTCGAGAAAGAACAGCGTGGTGCCGACCGCGGCCCCGCCAACGAGGATCCAGATGCCGACGCGGGGACCATACTCCTGGAAGCCGAGGATGGCGGCGATGATGACAAAAACACCGCCGATGAGGGCGAAGATGCCACCGGGCGCAAAGATCTCGATGAAGCAGAGCCCGAGGGCGAGGATGAGGAGCAGAATGATCGTGTTCATCCCGTGGGGCCCTCCGCGGAAGCGACCTCGAGGCCAAAGGCGACATGGCGGACAACGACGATGCGTTCCCCCCGGTCGAGCGTCCCGGTGATGACGCGGGCCTCGTAACGGCGCCCCTCAATCTCGACTTCGCCGGAGGGCCGCAGCGAGCGGGTCACCACGCCCAGGGCGCCGGGCTCGGGAAGAACGGTGGAGGAGGTTTCCGGCGTATAGGCGACGGTTTCGAGGCCGCCATCGGCGAGAACAAAGCGATCGAACAGGCCCATGCGCGGGAGGAAGCGCCAAAAGAGGACGATGCCCACCATGCTGATGAGGAGCCCGAGAGAGAGCCGATAGGCGGCATGCACGACATTTTCCATCTCGACGTCGACACCCCCGTCGAAGGTCGGCCAGACATCCGAGAGCGACCAAAGAAGCGAGCCGAAGATGCAAACCAGACCGATGCTCCCGAGAACGAAGGTGCCGGGCAGGACAAAGATATCCACGATGACCAGGACCAATCCGAGAAGGAGGACGAGAAAAGG
>JBKHAU010000235.1:0-4952 GCA_046542725.1 Opitutales bacterium | reverse complement strand
CCCAGCAAGCCGTCAGTGCAGGAAGCTTCGAGAATGTCCGCCAGTTGGCCAAGCGGATTGAAGGCTACATCGCCGAGCACAACCTCGATCCCAAGCGCTATGTCTGGAGAGCGGAAGGGGCCGAGATTTTGGCAAAACTGAAGCGGGCGAGAGAGAAGCTCGCCAATCCTGCTTATTGTTAGTCTATTTGCGTGTCACTACACTAGTTCTACTTAGTTAAAACGACGGGGAGCCCAGTGTGTTTCGCGCTTCGCCGGCGTAGGTCTTCCTCCCGTAATCGGTGTCGCTGGCGGATGTTCGCGATCACGGACGCTTCGTCCATGCGCCGGCGCGGCAGGTAGTAGTCCAGCAGTTCGGTGATGTCGCGCACGCTCAGCAAAGGGGCCTCTTCGTGCAGCGCCTCGCGCAGCTTTTGGGAGAAGAGCATTGCCATCGCCACGAGCGCCATGTGGTGGTGCCACCCTCGCCAGAGGCGCACCTGATACTGCGCCATGCCCAGTTGGCTCTTGGCCTCGTGGAAGGCGTGTTCGATCCAGAAGCGCTGGGCCTGGGCCCACACGTAGTGGCTCCACGGCTGGCCTTCGGGCAGGATTCCCAGCGTTGTACGCCCGCGGTGAATTGCAATCATCCCATAAGTCGGGCTGGACCAGCGGATAAGGCAGGGGATTCAAAAAAATCGTTAGCGAAATGCCCTCAATCGCGCCCGCTCCCTACCGAAGTTATACAGTCAATTCGGCCTCTCGAGAGCGACTCTGTGCATCGGTCATCCATGATCAGACCGAGTCCGTCGTTGGGGAGTCGGATCAGACAACCTTCTGACACAATCCACCGTTAGCCTCAACCACAATGACGACGCTCAAGCGCGCGATCCGTCCCGCTCGGGAAACCTCCCCCGGTCATTTTCTGAACCTATCCTCATCTTTCCGTCGCGAAACCTAGACTCAGTCATCCGCGTTTCTCTCCCCCATCAGCGAACACCCATCACTCCACGATCATGACCTGGACCATCGGCAAAAAACTCATCGGCTCATTTCTCAGCGTCGCCGCCATCACACTCGTCGTCGGTGGGATTGGCCTCTCCGGCATCCTCACCCTGGCCTCGAACACCGAGAACATCGTGAGCAATCGAATCCCCGATCTCCAGGCGCTGGCGGTGCTCAACACCGAACGCATGGTGATCCGGGCGGACACGCTGGACGTCCATCTCTCCCGCAGCCACGACAACCCGCCAGAGAAGTTGCGACAAATCATGGCGAGTCGGGCCCGGAGCTGGGCGAAGGTCGACGAGGCATGGACCGCGCTCAACAACATCGAGCGCGAGTCGCCGCGTGACCGGGCGATGCTCGCCCAGTTGCAGGATCAATACCGCGCCTGGCGGGAGATCTACGTGCGTCTCGATGAGGCGATTGCACGACTCGAAAGCGCCCGGGACGCTGCCTCGCGCGATCCCCTCTACGCCGCATACGCCGCCACCGTCGCGCGCATGGTGCCGATCTCGGACAGCATGGGAGCGACCTTCGATGCGATCACTGAGAACACCATCAACTCGACACGGGAGATGGGCGACGGGGCCCTCGCCCTCGCATTCCGGATGGAGGTGATCTCGCTCGGGGCGATGCTCGCGGGCGTCGCCATGGCCCTTGCCCTCGGCATCACGATAAGTCGCAGAATCTCGCGTCCAGTCACCGGCTTGGTCGAAGGTCTCGGTCGGATCGCCACCGGCGACCTCACGGCCCGCGTCGAGGTCAGTTCCCGGGACGAGATCGGCGAACTCGCCAGCGTGGCCAACGACATGGCCGAAGCCCTCGAGGCCCGCGCCGCACTCGCGACCAAGATCGGTGAAGGCGACCTTCGCCAGAAGGTCCGCCTGACCTCCGACAAGGACGTGCTCGGTCGGGCCCTTCAGGCCATGGTCAAGAATCTCAGCGAGATCGTCGGCGAGGTCAGCGCCTCGGCCGCCAATGTCGCCACCGGCAGCGAGCAGATCAACAGCTCCTCGCAGGACATCTCCAGCGGGGCCTCCGAACAGGCCGCCTCGGTCGAAGAGGTCGCCGCCTCGATGGAGGAAGCCACCGCCAACATCCGCAGCAGCAGCGACAACGCCCGCGAGACGAACAAGATCTCGACCAAGGCCGCGACCGACGCCCTCGAGGCCGGCCAGTCAGTACAGAAGACTGTCGGGGCGATGAAGGACATCGCGCAAAAGACCTCGATCATCGCCGAGATCGCGCGCCAGACCGACCTGCTCGCGCTCAACGCCGCGATCGAGGCCGCCCGCGCGGGCGAACACGGCAAGGGCTTCGCGGTCGTCGCCTCCGAGGTCCGCAAGCTCGCCGAACGCTCCCAAAAGGCTGCCGGCGAGATCAGTCAGCTCTCCTCCTCCAGCGTCGAGATCGCGGAGAACGCCGGCAAGATGCTCGAGAAGCTGGTCCCTGACATCCGCCGCACCGCCGACCTCGTGAAGGAGATCGCGGTCAGCAGCGAGGAACAGGGACGCGGGTCCGAACAGATCAACCGCGCCATCCAGGAGCTCGACAAGGTCATCCAGAACAATGCCGCCTCGGCGCAGGAAATGGCCGCCAGTGCGACCGAACTCTCCAGTCAGGGCGTGGCCCTGCAACAGGCCATCGCTTTCTTCAAGGTCGAGGACCAGGGCCGCAACTCTTCGGCGGCGCATCGTCGGACCGAGACGCCCCGCGCTCCCGCCAAGGCCGCTTCCGCCAAAAAGGCGAGCCTTCAGACCGCGCGCTTCGATCACTCCACCCTCAAGTCGGACTTCGACTTCGACGAGGCGATGTCCGAGTGGGACACCAAGGCCACCGACTGAACAGGGAAGGACTCTGCCTCATGAAAGGCCAACCCATCCTCGAAACCGCCCGCTACCTGACCTTTCGGCTGGGCGACGAACTCTTCGCGATCAATGTCTTCAAGGCTCGGGGGGTGCTTGATGTCACTCACATCACCCGCATCCCGACGGCGCCGGACTATCTGCGCGGCGTGGTCAACGTGCGCGGCAGCTCGATCCCCGTCGTCGACCTGCGCAAGCGCTTCGGCCTGCCTCCCGTCAAGGACACTCACGACACCCGCATCATCGTGATGGACCTCGCCATCGACGAAGACTCCGTCGTGATCGGGGGCTTGGCTGACTCCGTGCACGAAGTGATCGAACTCGAAGCCCACGAGATCAACGAACCGCCCTCCATCGGCATGCGGTGGCGCACCGAACTCATCCTCGGGATGGGGCGCCGCGACGATCAGTTCATCATCATCCTCGATATCGAAAAAATCCTCTCCGATGGGGAAGCCCGCGCCCTTGTTCCGCTCGAGCAGACCGAGTCCGTCTCCGCCGGATCCCGCTGATCCGCTTCCCGCACCGGAGCCGGGGACGCCGCGCCACGCACCCGCCCTGCCTCCGCCCCGAACGTCCGCAATCGAGGCGCCAATGCCGCGTTCCTGCGCTCCGCCAAAACACGCACTCCATCGCCATGACTTCACCCTTGGCCCTCGACCGGGAGCACCCCTGTCACCGCGGGAGTTCCGGGATGCCGCTTAACCTCGTCCCGCGACGCCAGAGCGAGCATTCAACCAGGTAGAGCCAGGCGGAGCGGACCGAGGGATCCAGCGTCACCAGGCCGACGGGGACGTCGGCTTTCCCAAACCCACTCGGGTCAATCCTCCTGCGATGCGTTGAAACGGAGTGGAGACAAACGTGGCCTGCCCCCTCGACAGGCTCGCGCGGTCTGCAGATGCACGTCTTCTCGCCCGCGTCCCTCGTCTGAGCCTGTTTTCCGGGGGCCCAACCGCAGTGCACATCCGTAGTGATTCAGAAGGGCGCAGGTTGGATAGCCACCACGTTAGTGAGGTTTTTTACCTACCTATGAACCAAAGAGAAACGTATTTTACGGCTTTCTCATCAATTGCCCTGAAGCCCGATGCCATGTCGCCGAAATCTAACGAAGGAAAAGCAGCCATCGGCTCCACTGGAACGCTCTTGATCGAGATACAGACGGCGCATCCATGAGTCTGCCGGTCCTGCGTGAGACGCCCGCGCTTCGCCGCTCCACGCTCGTCATTCTTCCCCCAAAAAACACCGACCATGAAATCACTCCGCCTCGCCAGCCGTATCGGCCTGGGTTTCGCCTCTGTAATCCTCCTCATGCTCCTGCTCGGAGGATTTGCCTTCACGAGCATGAAAGAGGCCAGCGCGCGCTCCGAGTCTCTCGCCGACATTCAGCTCCCCGAGTTGACGCTCACGCAAAGCGCGCAGCAGAGGGTGCTCCGCGCGATGGACTCCAACCGTGCCTACGGTCTCACCGCAATCGATGCCTACCGCGCGAGCGGCGCGGAGAATCTCGAGGAAGCCGTCACCACCCTCGAGGAGACCCTCGAACTGGCTCACACCTACGATCTCCCCGTCCTCCAGCGCGAGACGGAGAAGGCGCTCGGCATCATCGAGACCTATTTCAGTCAACTCGAGGAGACCACCGCCCTCAATACCCAGATCGAGCGCGACCGCACGATGATGACAGCCGCCGCAAACGACTTCATGGCCGCGACCGATGCCTACCTCGAGAGCCAGGAGACCGCCTACGCCCGCGAGATCGCCGACAGCTCGGGGAGCGACGAAGCCACCCTGCGCGAGCGCATGCAGAAGGTCGGCCTGATCAACGACATCCTCGACGTGGGCAACAGCGTACGCGTCCTCAACTGGCGCGCCCAAGCCGACCGCGACCTCGCCGTCCTCGATCAGGCGACCGAAGAGTTTCGCCGCATCGAGGGGTTGATCGAGCAGCTTCGCCCCATCACCCGCGAGCCTGCCGACATAACCCGCCTCCAGAGCACCGAAAAGGCTGCCACCAGCTACCAGGCGGCGATCAATTCCCTCCGCCAGCACTGGGCCGACCGCGACCGCCTCGGGACCGAGCGTGGCAAGACCGGCGACGCCATTCTTG
>JBKHAU010000234.1:0-4954 GCA_046542725.1 Opitutales bacterium | reverse complement strand
CGCTCCGAGAAACCCGTAGACCAGCCCACCAAAGGCAAATCCAATGCGTCCAATCACCCCTTTGGCCCCATTGCCCAAGCCGTCGATGTCGCGGATCGCCCCCACCACTCGAAAAATCGCGAAGAGAATCAGGCCGATCGCGACGAGCCAAAGCAGCACCTGCCCGTAGGGCGCCGAGCCGATTTCGCCGAGCGCATCGCGCGCGTCCGTGATTTCTCCCCGCGCGCTGACTGCAAAGCGCACGGTGAGGAACCCAATGACGAGATAGACAATGCCCATGGAGGCGATGCCAAGGCGGCCGAGGACGCGCACGCCGGTTCCGGCATGTGCCTCCGCACGAGCGGAATAACGTTCTTTGGTTTCAGCGGAGGCCATAGATGAAACTGGGGCTTGAGGTTGATAAAGCCCCTTCTCTCGCACAGCCGGTGCCGACTTCTTTACCAACTACCGTGATCCACAAAAAAAAAAGAATGGCCCAAAAGGTGGGATCCCCGACTGGTTTGTGCGCCGATGCCGAGCCGCACGAGGCGAATCGCCAGCTGGTCCCAGAGGAGACCGCGCTAAGGAGAGCGTTCCTCGCACGCTGCGATGCCATCAAAAAAGGCTGTCCGCGCAGCACGGACAGCCTCGAAAGAGAGCAACGGTGATCCTGGCGGGCAGGCTCAGGCCTCGAGGGCGGCCTTCACGTCATCGAAGGGCGGCAGGTCCTTCGGGTTGTCGCTCGACCAGGCGAAAGCGATGACGCCATGCTGGTCGACGACGAAGGCGCTGCGCTTGGCCACGCCTTCCAGCCCGAGGGCGCCAGGGGCGAAGTTTTGATCGAGCACATCGTAGGCTTTGGAGACGTCTTTGTTGAAGTCGCTCAGGAGCGGAATGGTGATCTCAGCCTGCTTCGCAAACGCCTCGAGCGCGAAGGGGCTGTCGATGCTGATGCCATAGACCGCCGCGCCCGCGCCGGTGAACTCGTTGAGCCCGCCGCTGACCGAGCAGAGCTCGTCCGTGCAGACGCTGCTGAAAGCGAGCGGGAAAAAGAGGAGAAGCGTCTTCCGCTCTCCAAAGTTGGAGGACAGGGTGACCTCCTCGAAGCCCTCGGCGGTCTTCGTCTTGAGGGTGAAGTCGGGAGCTTTTGTACCGGTTGTGAGTGCCATAGGATTTCAGGTATGAGACAACGCGGCGCACTTCGCAACGGTCGGCGGCGCTTTTCCGCTCACGACTCGCATGACCGCACCAATGCCGCCAGCGCTTGTTTATCCGCTCACCTGAATTCCGCCGGCAGGACTGAAACTCCGCGGAGGTGGCTTTTTCGGCGGGCATCGGCGGTCGATCGAATCAATCGAGCGATCGGCGTCGCATCCGCAGCAGGGTGGCCGCGGGGCGGTCCGATGGACTGGCGTCGACGCTCTGGGCGGAGCGATCTGCGCGGGGAGGCTCCGGGGGCAAATCGATCGTGGTTTCCACCGCCGACCAGCGAGCTGCTCTCCTGGCCCTCTCAACCGGTGAGGTGGCGTCTGCTTTTCATCTCTGGGCTTGAAAGCCGGGGCCCCCGCCCGCTGCATGACCCTTTTGCCCCTCTAGCCCATGGACGCGCTCGCCATCCTCCAGCAAAACGTCATCGACCTCCACACCGCGGAGGACCTGAAGAAGAAGCTCGCCGAGGGCCGTCCCCTGCGCGTGAAGCTCGGGGTCGACCCGACCCGGCCGGACCTCACCTTCGGCCACATGGTGGTCTTCAACAAGCTCCGCCAGTTCCAGGATCTTGGCCACGAAGCGATCCTCATCATCGGGGACTTCACCACCCTCATCGGCGACCCGAGTGGACGCAGTTCGACGCGGCCGGTCCTCACGAAGGAGGAGATCCGGCACAACGCCGAGACCTACGTCGCGCAGGCCTACAAGATCCTCGATGAGGCCAGAACAACGGTGCGCTACAACAGCGAGTGGTTCGGCGCGATGGGCTTCGAGGACTGCCTGCAGCTGGCGCGCAAGATGACCGTCGCGCGCATGCTCGAGCGGGACGACTTTTCCAAGCGCTACACCGCCCAGACGCCGATCTCGATCATCGAGTTCCTCTACCCCCTCGTGCAGGGGCAGGACTCGGTCGAGATCCGCGCCGACATCGAGATCGGGGGCAGCGACCAGCTCTTCAACTGTCTCGTTGGCCGCACCCTGCAAAAGGACGCCGGCCAGCCCGAGCAGGTCGTCCTCACCCTGCCCCTCCTCGTCGGGACCGACGGGGTGAAGAAGATGTCCAAGAGCCAGGACAACTACATTGCCTTCAACGACGCCCCGAAGGAGATGTTCGGCAAGATCATGTCGATCAGCGACGAGGTCATGTGGGACTACTACCGGCTCCTCCTGCTGAAGAACGACGCGGAGATCGCCCAGCTCCAGAAAGAGCACCCGATGGCGATGAAGAAGGCCCTTGCCCGCACCCTCACGGACAAGATCCACGGCGCCGGCACGGGCCAGCACGAGCTCGAGCAGTTCGAGCAGGTCTTTTCGAAGGGGCAACTGCCCGACGAGATGCCGAGCTTTGCCTGGGCCGAGGTGGCCGAGGGCGAAACCCAGACCCTCGTCAACCTCCTCGCCGCGACCGGCCTCTTTCCCTCCAAGAAGGAGGCGCGCCGCCTCATCGAGCAGGGCTCCGTGAAAGTCGATGGGGAGAAGGCCGAGGATCCCTTCCTCGAACTGCGCGCGCCAAGTGGCGCGAAGCACGTCATCCAGGCGGGCAAGCGCAAGTTTTTCGAGGTGAAGCCCTGAGCCGCCCTCGCCTGCGTGCCCCTCCCTCTCATGCCAGCTGACACCTTCGAGCGCTTTCGCCGCTTCCTCGCGGCGGCCGACGATCTCGCCCGCGAGCCGATTGCCCTCACCACGCGGGAGGAACAGCTCTGGTGCCGCTACTTCGGGGAACATTGCTACGAAGGCGGCGCCCTCGTCGAACTCGGGCCCTTTCTCGGCTCCCTCACGATGGCGCTGCAGGAAGGCCTCGCACGCAACCCGCAGGTCGACGCCACCGCGGCGACGATCCACGCCTGGGATCTCTTCCGCTGGGAGAACTGGTGCGAGGACCACGTCAAGGGCACCGAGCTGGCGGGCCGGCTGACCCCCGGAGAGTCCTTCGAACCGCTCTACCGTGGCCGCGTCCGCGGGACGGTGCCCGTAGTGACTCATGCCGAGGACCTGCTCGCCCCCACCGGAGTGCCAGGGGAGATCGGCCTTCTTCTCAACGATGCGGTGAAAACCTGGGAGGTGGGGCTCTCCGTCGGGGCCCATTTCTTCCCTTCCATGACGGCGGGGGCAACGGTCGCGCATCAGGACTTTCTCTGGCCGACCGAGGCCTTTCTCGTCCCTCTGATGTATCTCTGGCGCGAGCAGTTCGCAGCGCGCTACGTGGTGCCCGGCTCCTGCATGGCGGTCTTCGAGCGCACCGGCAGGCCGATCTCCGCCGCCCCCCTGGTGGACTTCCCCGGCACCCTCGCGGCCCTCCCGGCCGAACTGATCGACGACGCCTTTGCCTGGTTCGACGCCGTCGGCGGCGAGATGGACCGCGACGTCCTCCACCTCTGCCAGGCCACCACCCTCTGGCGCTGCGGCCATCTCGCGGCCGCGCAGGACATCGTCCAGCACCACGAACTCCGCCACCGCGCCGGCAGCGGCCTCTTCGAATTCCAGCGCGACATCCTGCGCCAATGGGGCTACGCCCCGCTGCTCGAACGCGAGACCTGAGCGGGACTTGCCAATGGAGCGCTGGCAACGGGCAGCAAGGTCTGTCCGACGAGGCGCAGACATTCCGCTCGGCGGTCGCGGAGAGGCGGGCGACCGCGGCGCGACAAGGGAGGGCCTGGCCTTGCCCCTTGATCGCCCGTCCGAGATGTTGGGAGTCCGCGTCATCTGCCAACATGAAAGACTCATCCTCCAACTCGACGCCCTCACCGCCGCCCACCGAGACTGGAGGAGAGGGACCCGCGCCGGATCTTCCGGCCGGCGCTCTTCGCCTCCCCCAGCGCAGGTGGCGACGTCTCAGCCTCGCCGCGCGCGCTCTCGCAGCCGTCCTCGTCGCGTGGCTGCTGTGGCACCATTGGGACCAGGAGGCCTTTCTCACGTGGAAGCGGGAGGCGGGGCCGCTGCCGTTTTTCACCGCCCTTGCGCTCCTCCCGGCGGTGGGTTTTCCGACCACCCCTTTCTACCTGCTGGCCGGGGCCACCTTCAGCCTGCCGGTCGCGCTCGGGGGCTCGTTTCTCGCCCTCGCGGTCAACCTCATCCTCTGCTACGCGCTGGCGAAGGGTCCGATGCGACGCTCGCTGCGCCGGCTTCTCGAGCGGCTCGGCTACCAGTTGCCCGATTTCGGAAAGCGGCGTTCCTGGCAGTTCCTCCTCATGGTGAAGTTCATGCCCGGAGTGCCCACCTTCGTGAAGCACTACCTGCTCGGGCTCGCCGGAGTGCCCTTTGCGGTCTACTTTACCGCTTCGATGGTGATCACGGGGCTCTATCTCTCGAGCTTTGTCGTGCTCGGCGAATCGGTCACGGACAAGGACTTCACCGTCGCCGCCGTCGCCCTCGGTGTTCTCATCCTCCTCGGCCTCGCGATCTGGGCTTACAAACGACGTCGACATCGCACCGAGTAGGCGCGGACGCCTCCGCCGACCGTTGCGGCGGCACCGCCCTCAGCCCTCGACCGCCTGCACCGCGGTGATCGCGATCGTGTAGATGATGTCCTCGACGAGGGCACCGCGGGAGAGGTCGTTCACCGGCTTGCGCAGGCCCTGAAGCATGGGGCCGATGGAGACGACGTTGGCGGAGCGCTGGACGGCTTTGTAGGTCGTGTTCCCCGTATTCAAATCGGGGAAAATGAAGACCGTGGCGCGCCCCGCGACAGGGCTGTTGGGGGCCTTTTTCGCAGCGACGTCGGCGATGGCGGCGGCGTCATACTGCAGCGGGCCATCGATCGGGAGGT
>JBKHAU010000233.1:0-4954 GCA_046542725.1 Opitutales bacterium | reverse complement strand
TGCCATCAGGTTCTCGAACACGCTCTCGCCGAGCAGGCGCAACGATGAGGGACGGCGACATCGCTGCGCTCTTGTGCCGACATGCGGGGGAGAAAGCCGCGTTGAGTTCCGCCCACGCGCTCGGCGGGGGCTGCATTCATCGCGCGCAGCGCATCGAGGCGAGCGATGGCCGCGTCTGGTTTCTGAAGACCAACCGCCCCTCCGAACTCCCCAGCTTCGAGGCGGAGGCGGAGGCCCTGCGCGAGCTGGCAAAGGCCGGGGCGATCCGCGTGCCCGCCCCCCTCGCAGCCGGCGAACATGCCGGGGAGGCGTATCTGATCCTCGAATACATCGAGTTCGGCGGGCGCGGGAATGCCGCGCTCATGGGCACGCAACTCGCCGCCCTTCACCGCACCACCGCCGAGCGCTTCGGCTGGCACCGCGACAATTTCATCGGCTCCACCCCGCAGGAGAACGCCTGGAGCGCCGACTGGATCGCCTTCTTCCGCACCCGGCGGCTCGAGCCGATGCTCCAGCGCCTTGCCGAGGCGGGTCGTCGCTTTCGCCGTGCGGACGCGCTGCTCGAGCGGCTGGAGAGCTTTTTCGAGGGCTACGAGCCGGCGGCCTCGCTCCTGCATGGCGATCTCTGGGGCGGCAACGCAGGCTACGACACCGGGGGGCAGCCGGTGATCTTCGATCCCGCCACTTACTATGGCGACCGCGAAGCCGATCTCGCCATGACGGAGCTTTTCGGGGGCTTTGGCCGCGACTTCTACGCCGCCTATGACGAGGCTTGGCCGCTCGACCCGGGCTACGCCCGCCGCAAGACGCTCTACAACCTCTACCACATCCTGAATCACGTTCTCATCTTCGGCCGGAGCTATGCCGGCCAGGCCGAGAACATGCTTGCGGCGCTGCTCACGAGCGGGCCGCCCCCGCGACGAGCCTGACCCCGGCAGAGCCCCCTCCAGGCCAACTGAGCGGCGAAATCAGGGAAAAAACACCGGAAACGAGCGCGCAGGGCCCATTTTGGGCATGCATCCCGGCGGCGCCTGCGATACCTTGGGACAATGCCTACTGACTCTTCGCCGTCCGCTCCATCTTCTGTCCGGTGAGCCTTTGTTCCCCCGGTTCGTCGCGCGAGGAACAAGCGCCGCTCCCGCACGAGGCGCTTCGCCAGATCCTCGCGCAGTTGCCCTGCCCGGTCGCGGTGCTCGATCGCGATCTCGCCGGTCTGCTTTGCAATCGCTCCTGGACACGGCGCTACGGGGACCGCGGCGGGAAGCTCGCCGGCAGACCCTTGAAAGACGCTTTCCCGAATCTCCCGGAGGACGCCCGGGACGTCCTCCGGAGCGCCCTCGAGGGGACCCCGGGCACGATCGCGTTGGCCCCCTCCGATGAGCAACCCGCGGACGCCTGGCGGGTCACCCCCTGGCGGGATGAGGATAATCATATCGCAGGCATACTCCTTTCTTTCGCGGAGAAGGTCACTCCTCCCGCACGGGCCCCATGCCGAGAGGACGTCGAAGAAGCCCTCCGGGAGAGCGAGGAGCGCCTCGCGTTTGTCACCGAACGAGCCCATGTCGGCTATTGGCAGTGGGACATCGAGGAGGACGCCGTCGAGTGGTCTCCCCTTTGCCGCGAACTCTACGGTGTGCCTTCCGGCGAGCCGCTGTCCTACGAACGCTTCGTTGCCGCGGTCCATCCCGCGGACCGAGCCGAGGTCCGGCAGGCCACCCGCAAGGCGCTCGAACAGGAGGGGGATTTCGATCTCGTTTTCCGCACTTTTCGGCCCGACGGTTCCGTGCGCTGGATTCACGAACTGGGCAGCGCTCAACGCACCCCCGTGCGCCGCATGGCGGGCATCGCCCTCGACATCACCGCGAGCAAGGAAGCCGAAGAGGCCCTGCGCGCAAGCGAGGAACGCCTCAACGCCGCGATCGAAGGGGGCGACCTCGGCGTCTGGGAATGGGACCTCAGGAGCAACCACGTCCTCTGGAACAGGTGGGTGTACACCCTTCTCGGTCACCCCGAGGAGGCCGGGCCAGGGACCGCAGGGATGTTTCTCGAGCGCGTCCATCCCGAGGACCGGGCGCGGCTCGAAGGCCACCTCAACGCCATGAGCCAGCCCGGCGACGAACTGGACTGCGAATATCGCATCCACCGCATGGACACCGGGGAAGAGCGGTGGCTCGCCAGTCGTGGCCGCCTCATTTGCGACGAAGACGGGCGCCCCGCCCGCATGATCGGCGTCAACTTCGACATCACCAGCCGCAAGCGACTGGAGGGCCGTCTCCGCGCAGCAGCCGAGGAGATGTCCGAGGCAAATCGCCGCAAGGATCGCTTTATCGCGACGCTCGCCCACGAACTGCGCAACCCGCTCACCCCCATCCGCACCGGGCTCGATATCCTGCGCACCAGCGGGGATGACGCCACCCTGCGCGAGGAACTGCGTGCCACCATCGAGCGCCAGACCCTCCAGCTCGTCGCCTTGGTCGACGACCTCATGGACATCTCCCGCATCACCCGCGGCAGCTTCCAACTCAAGACCCGGCGGGTCGCACTGGCGGAGGTCCTGCGCAGTGCCGTCGAAATGACCTGTTCCTGCTTCGAAGCGGCCGGACAGGACTTCATCCAATCCGGGCCCGACGCCCCGATTGAACTCGAGGGCGATCCCCATCGCCTGACCCAGATCGTCGGCAACCTCCTCAACAACGCCTCCACCTACACCCCGCACGGCGGCCGCATCGAGCTCGCGGTCCGCCAGAGCGGAGGGGAAGTGCTCCTAGAGGTTCGCGACAACGGCATCGGCATCGCCCCCGAAATGCAGGAGCGCGTCTTCGAGTTCTTCTCCCAGGCGAACTGTCTGCCTGATCGCCTTCAGGCCGGCCTTGGGATCGGGCTCAGCCTCGTGCGCTCTCTTGTCGAGCGCCACGGCGGCTCGATCGCGCTGCAGAGCGACGGAGAGGGCAAGGGCAGCTGCTTCACCGTGCGCCTTCCGATCCTCGGCGACCGTGCTCCGGAGACCCCAGCTCCCTCCGCGCCGAACCGCTCTCCGCCCCGGCGCCGCATTCTCCTCGCCGACGACAATCCCTCCATTCTGCGCGCTCTGGGTCTCTATCTCCGAAAACTGGGCAATGAGGTGCATACCGCTTGCGACGGCGCGGAAGCGTGCCGTCTCGCCGAGCAATGCGCCCCCGACCTCATCTTGATGGACATCGGCATGCCCACCGTCGACGGGCATGAGGCCGCGCGCCGCATTCGCCGGAACCCGGGAGGGGCACGTCCCACCCTCGTCGCCCTCTCTGGCTGGGGTCGCGAGGAGGACAAGGCCGCCTCGCGCGAAGCAGGCTTTGATCACCACCTCACCAAACCTGTCCCGCCCGAGAAGTTGAAGCGTCTCCTCGAAGAGATCGGCCGAACCGCCTCCGCGCCGTCGCCGAGCACGCCTTGATGCGGCCCCTCGGCGCTCTGTTTCCTTGGGCAACTGCATTTAGAAATGGCGTGTTTATAAGTGAAAAACCTCAAATGCATTACGCAATCTAAAGTCACCGACGCGGACACCGAGTAAATGACGTGGCAGAGTCACTTCTCTCTCTCATGTGTGCGTCCTCTTCATCGTCTTCCGCCCCTTCGGCGCCTTGTGCCTCCCCGGAGCGACTATCGGGATCGGAGCTGGCGAGCCAGATCGCGCACTTTGCGGGACGCAGCGAGGTCGCCCGCACGCTCGACCGCCTGCCCATCCCCATCGTCCTGCTCAACTCCTGCCGCCAACTCGTCTTTGCGAACCGGGCGTTTCTGCAGTTCTGCCGGGACAAACCATTTGCTCAACTCGGCGAACGGCTTGGCGAGGCCGTCGGTTGCGAAAACGCCCATCTGGGGCCGGACGGCTGCGGTTCCTCCCATCCCTGCTCGGTCTGCGGGGCGCTGCGGGCCATCTTCCATGTCCAACGCTTTCGGCTTACCGACGAGAACGAGTGCCTCGTCACGCTCGACTCCCTCGACACCCTCGAACTCGAGGTCCAGGCCAGTCCCTATGAGACTTCGATCGGCGAGTTTGTCCTCCTCGTCCTGCGCGACATCAGCGAACGTCACCGCCGGCAGGCCCTCGAGCGCACCTTTTTCCACGACATCCTCAACACCGCCGGAGGCCTCTACACCGTCGCCCAACTTTGGGAGGAGGAAGCGACCTCGCCAGACCTCTCCCCCATCGCCCGCCACCTCACCGAAAACCTCATCGAGGAGATCCAGGGACAGCGCACTCTCCTCGCCGCTCAAGCCGACGAACTGCGCACGGACCCCCGCCCGGTGCAGGCCCATTACTCGCTCGACACCGTGGCAGAGGTCTTCGCTCACCATGGCCTCGCACGCGAGCGGCATCTGCAAATCGACTATCCAGCGGAGAATTTTGTCCTCCAGACTGACAGCGTGCTCCTCCGCCGTGTCCTCGTGAACATGGTGAAAAACGCCTTTGAGGCGACGCCTCCAGGCGGAACAGTCCAGCTCCGCGCTCACCTCGATGCCGACCGGGGGACGGCCCTTTACGAGGTCCATAACGCCACCGCGATGCCCCGCGAGGTGCAGCTTCAGGTCTTTCGCCGCAGCTTCTCGACGAAGGGGGAAGGGCGCGGACTCGGCACCTACAGCATGCGCCTCTTCGGCGAAAAATACCTTGGCGGCCGCGTCTCCTTCACTTCCGACCATGCTCGTGGCACGACCTTTCGCTTCGCCGTGCCGCTGCACCTCCCGCTCTAGCGGCGCCGCTCAGGCATCGTCTCGCAGCCACACCAGTCGCACCACATCGAGACGCACCGAGGGGCTTTCGAGCGCGGCCAGGACGCCGGCCTCCTCCGCTTCGAGACGCTCCAGCTCGCTGGCCCGCACGTGCGGATTGAAGCGCGCGAGGCGACGCAGCCGGGCCTGTTCGTCGCCATAGGCCTGTCGAGCGGCCCGCCGCGCGGCGACGTAGACCGCC